>DAIRVL010000141.1:0-6793 GCA_036802845.1 Pseudomonadales bacterium
CATGATTTTCTCCTGCACATTTCAGCACGCTTGGTCAGGCGCTTTTTTCAAACACTGCGTTCTCAAACATTACGTTCAAACATCAAATCCCATATGCCGTGGCCCAAACGTTGCCCGCGTTGTTCAAAGTGAGTGACGGGTCGATGAGCAGGACGGGGTACGAAGTGTTCGCTTCCAGCCAGATTCGTAAAACCCGGTGCGGCTGTCATCACGTCGAGCATGTGCTCGGCATAGTTTTGCCAATCGCTTGCCAGGTGGAATACACCACCGATTTTGAGTTTGCTGCGTATCAATGCGGCAAACTCAGGCTGCACAATGCGACGTTTATGGTGTTTTTTCTTGTGCCATGGGTCAGGGAAAAATAATTGCACACGGCTTAAACTCTCGTCTGGTATGGCAAGGTTCAAGACATCCAGGGCATCTTCGTTATAAATTTTTAGATTATGCAGGTCCTGTTGCTGTGCGCTATTAATCAGTCCACCCACGCCGGGTCGATGGACTTCAATACCAATAAAGTCCTTGTCGCTTTCTTGAGCCATCATTTTCAGCAAGGACTGGCCATTACCAAAACCGATTTCCAGCACCCACGGCGCTTGGCGGCCAAAGGTTTTTTCCGCATCGAGTAAGCCGGTTTCGGTACGCAGGCCATAGTCGGGCCAGTAAAGTTCCATGGCCCGTTTTTGACTGGCAGTCAGTCGTCCTTGTCGTAAGACGAAACTGCGCACCGTGCGCAGTACGGGTGGGGACGCTTCATTCATCATAGGGTTTCGCAATTACTTCAGAGTGTGTAAAAGAAGAATTTAAAAAAAAGTACCGTCGATGGGTGATGAAGCGCTGGCATATAAACGTTTTGGCATACGTCCGGCCCGATAGGCCTCGCGACCGGCTTCAATGGCTTTTTTCATTGCCGAGGCCATCAGCACCGGATTTTTGGCTTCGGCGATGGCGGTGTTCATCAACACACCATCACAGCCTAATTCCATTGCAATTGCCGCATCGGAGGCAGTGCCAACGCCGGCATCAACAATAATGGGCACTTTGGCGTTTTCGAGTATCAGGCGAATATTGTAAGGATTACGAATACCCAGTCCCGAACCAATGGGGGCCGCCAGTGGCATCACCGCCACACAACCCAGTTCTTCAAGTTGTTTGGCGATAAGCGGGTCATCACTGGTATAGACCATGACCTTAAAACCCTCTTTAACCAGGGTCTCAGCCGCTTTTAAGGTTTGTATTACATCCGGGAACAGTGTTTTGGTATCGCCCAAGACTTCAAGTTTGACCAGATCATGGCCGTCGAGCAGTTCTCTGGCCAAGCGACAGGTGCGCACGGCATCGTCGGCGGTGTAACACCCTGCCGTATTGGGCAGAATGGTATAACGATCGGAAGACAGTACCTCCAGAATCGAGGGTTCGGCAGGATGTTGTCCGAGGTTGCTACGGCGTACTGCCACCGTCACAATTTGAGCGCCGCTGGTTTCTACGGCCTGCTGCGTCTGCTGAAAATCGGCATACTTCCCCGTACCTATCAACAAACGTGAACTGTATTTTTTTCCATCGATGATCAAGACATCATTCACTTTTTTCGCCCTGCAATTTGTTGATATTTATCCTGCTTGTGTATCATCCGCCACCAATGGCCTGAACGATTTCGACACGATCATCTGGTTTTAAACTCAGGTGGGTAAATTGACTGCGTGGCACGATTTGGCCATTTATTTCTATGGCGATACGCTTGCCCGCCAGTTGCAGCTGAAGCACCAGTTGCTCAAGCGTGCAGCCAGGGCTGACGTGCAGGCAATCACCATTCAAATGAATGTGCATGCTTATTCCTCAAAGAAGCGCTGAACAGGTTATTACTCAGAACGAACAAAACAGCGGAATCTAACTGGGCGGCGGCGCGGTATTTTTTAGAAAATGTGTCGCCATTAAACCCCAGCCCAGAATAAACAACAAGCCGCCCACGGGGGTCACGGGGCCCAGACGGTACCAGCCCATCACGCTCAAGCCATAGAGGCTGCCGCAGAACAACACGATACCCAGCGTAAAAGACAGGCCTGCCAGTCGTAATAATTTTATCGCGCCAGAATGAAAACCGCTCAAACCCACGACCAGCAAAGCCAAACCGTGATAAAACTGGTAGTCGACTCCAGTACGAAATGTGGCCAAGGCAGCTGGGGCAAGCGTGGCTTTCAGGCCGTGTGCGGCAAAAGCGCCAAAAATCACCGCCAAACCACACGCGGCACAACCGAGAATTAAAAACTGTCGCATGTTGCTCCATTAAACAAAGGAATTAGCAGGACACTCCATAAAAAAACCGCCAGAAGAGGCGGTTTTTATTTGTTTACACTAATAACGGAGAATCAAAGCGCCGCTTCCATAACCTTTTTGAGCGAGTTCATGGCCATTTTTTCCAACTGGCGAATGCGCTCTGCGGATACATTATATTTCGCCGCCAGTTCGTGCAGGGTTGCTTTGTTATCAGCCAGCCAGCGTTGCTGCAAAATGTCCTGACTGCGCTCATCCAGCGCCGCCAGGGCGTGATGCAGGTGCTGGTTGCTTGTGTCACTGAAGTTTTCATTTTCAAGTAACAAGGCTGGATCTGCGCCTTTATCCTCCAGATATTGTACCGGGGCCAAGGGGGCTTTATCGTCGTCGTGATCAGCAGACAGATCAAAACTCGAATCATGTGCCGCCAAGCGTTCTTCCATCTCACGCACTTCGTTTATGGAGACATTCAGGTCTTTGGCCACGGCCTGGATTTCATCGGCGGTAAACTGACGCAATTCCTTTTTGGATTTACGCAAATTAAAGAACAGCTTTCTTTGCGCCTTGGTTGTGGCGACTTTAACAATACGCCAGTTTTTCAGCACGAATTCGTGAATTTCGGCTTTGATCCAATGCACGGCAAAAGAAACCAGCCGCACGCCTTTGGTCGGGTCAAAACGCTTGACTGCTTTCATCAAGCCCACATTACCTTCCTGGATAAGATCGGCCTGGGGAAGTCCGTAACCCGAATAGCCTTTGGCAATGTGCACCACAAAGCGAAGATGCGACATAACCAGTTGACGCGCCGCTTCCAGATCGTCGTTATAGAACAGGCGTTCTGCCAAGGCGTGTTCTTCTTCAGCGGTTAATACACCAATGCTGTTGACTGTGCGCATGTAAGATTCCAGGTTGGCACCCGGCGAAGTAATACTGGCGTAAGACAGACTTAAGTGTGTACTCATTCGTTCTATGCCCTCTGTAAATTGCCTTCAGTTTAGCACTCGCATGCTTTGAGTGCCAAATCACGTGTAAGTTCCAATAGATACTGTTTTTTGTTAAGCATTATTTGGGTCTGGCACGATACAAATGTAGCGACACTTCAATCCATGCCCCGATGATGCCTAACAAACTGCTAAAGCCTAACACCTGAAAAAAGAGATCCAGTGACATGCTATGCAGCGTGAACTGGCTTTGGTAAAGACTGGACAGCGTCGTGACCGGTTCTTCTATCCACCCTAACAACATTTCGACGGCGCTTACGGCGAGCAAGGCACCGAGCAGGCCGTACCAGAAACCCAGATACAAAAAAGGCCGGCGGATATAGGTGTGTGATCCCCCGACCAACAAGGTAATGTCAATTTCATTACGCCGGTTTTCGATCAGCAGTTTGAGGGTATTCATCACCACGAACAACAGCACTAAGGCCAGCATCAACGCCAGTGCCTGCACCAGATAAGTGCCAAGTTGCAAGATGGCTTGCAGGCGTTCAATCCATTGCAGATCCATTTGGGCAAACTCAACGGGCGCTAACGTGACCAGTTCATTTTTCATTTTTTTTAATACGGCGGCATCGCTTGATTTGGCCTCAAGCACAAGCACGGCGGGTAAAGGATTGCCTTCGAGCAAATCAATGGCGACCCGTGTTCCCGTCAAGTCTTCATAGTCCTTTAACGACTGCTCCTTGGATAAATAACGAACATTTTTTACATCACTGCGTGCAGCCAGCGTTTGCATTAGCTGCTTGGCATCGTCTTCGCTGGTTTCCATACGCAAGAACAGAGACATCTGCGATTGCCCTTGCCAACTGCCTATCAATTGCTGACCATTTTCGAGTAAGACGCTTAAACACAAAGGCAAAGCCAAGGATAAACCGATGACCATAATGGTCATCAGGCTGCTCAAAGGTTTAAGCCATAACTGACCCAGACTTGCGCTGGCTGTTTGCTGGTGCTCGGTAAAATAATGTTTGAGACGCACAGAGGCCGTTTGCTGACGGCCTTGATTGGCTGTAGTGGATTTACCTTCTTGTTTGACTGGAATGGATTTGTCAGTCATCTATTTACCCTCCCACCAAATGACCATGATCAAGGGACAGCAGACGGGTATGGTAACGTGCGATCAAGGCCAAATCATGGCTGGCGATTAGCACACAGGCACCCATCTGACTGAATTGTTCAAACAGATCCATGATTTCGCCTGCCAGATCAGGATCGAGATTTCCGGTGGGTTCATCGGCCAGCAAAACGCTGGGTCGGTTGACCACGGCCCTTGCCACGCCAACGCGTTGCCGTTCGCCGGCCGAGAGGGTGTCGGGTGTCATGCGTTCTTTGCCAAGCAGGCCGACTTTATCGAGTGCTGCACGAACGCGCCGGCCCATATCACGGTGATTAAAACCCGAAACCCGCAGCGGTAACGCGACGTTTTCAAACACTGAACGGTCGTTGAGTAATTGATGATCCTGAAAGACCACGCCTACATTACGACGATAGAGCGCCAGGTTTCGGGTGGAGAGTTGGCGCAGATTACACGCACCGACAATCACTTGACCGCTGCTAGGATGTTCATTGGGCATAATCAGGCGCAGCAAGGTACTTTTGCCCGCGCCAGAATGACCGGTTAGAAACGTAAATTCGCCTCGTTCAAGTTCAAAGCTGACATTTTTCAGCGCTTCTTGTCCGCCTGGATAGGTTTTGCTGACCTCTATAAATTCAATCATGGCACCACGACAAATAAAAAATGTAAATAAGCGATGGAGGCTTAGTCAGATTCGCTAAACAGGGCCTCAACAAAACTTTGCGCAGCGAAAGGCCGTAAATCTTCGGCCTGCTCACCTATACCAATAAAACGAATTGGCAGGTTAAACTCTTTGGCCAGCGCAAAAATAATTCCGCCTTTGGCTGTGCCATCGAGTTTGGTTAACGCAAGGCCATTAACACCTAGCGCCTCATTAAAACTTTTGACCTGATTTAGCGCATTTTGCCCTGTTCCGGCATCAATCACCAACAACACTTCATGGGGTGCTTCGGCATCGAGCTTGCTCATAACACGTTTAACCTTGACCAGCTCATCCATAAGATTATTTTTGGTATGCAAACGTCCGGCAGTGTCGGCGATCAGGACATCAACACCGCGCGCCTTGGCCGCTTGCACGGCATCAAAAATAACCGACGCGCTATCGGAACCTGTTGCCTGCGCAATAACCGGTACGCCGTTGCGCTGTCCCCAAACTTGCAGTTGCTCCACCGCTGCGGCCCGGAAGGTATCCCCTGCCGCCAGCATCACCGACTTGCCTTCGGCTTTTAGCCGGTGGGCGATTTTGCCAATGGTGGTGGTTTTACCCACGCCGTTTACACCGACAATCAAGATTACATAAGGTTTTTTACTGTCATTAATTACCAGGGGTGCTTCGATAGGCAGCAGAAGCTGGTAAAGCTCCTGCTGCAAGGCTTTATAAAGTGCGCGTGAACTGGTTAACTCCCGCCGCCCTACTTTTTGCCCCAGACGGTCAATGATGATTCGTGTGGCGTCGATACCCACATCCGCCATGACCAGCAGCGTTTCGATTTCTTCCATGATGTCGGCATCGACTTCTTTTTCGCCGAGCAATAAATTACCCAAACCGCTCGCCAAACCAGAACGGGTTTTGCTTAAACCTTTTTTGAGACGACTGAAAAACCCCGCACTGCTTGTTTCGCTTTCTTCGATGGGTGCTGGGGACACGGGTGTAGGTTCCGACGCTATTTGCGCGGGATCAGCCGTTGATTTTTTTTCTTCGGACGCCGATTTTTTGTTGCGAAAGCCAAACATGCTTAAACAGAGCTCCCCTGAGAAATTTTGTCTATCGTACCATTGATTGCCTGTCAATAAAGCATTGATGCCACGCTGCCTATAGTAGATCGGGCGCCAAGGTATTATATTGGCGCCTCTTTGGACCCTCCTTTAACGTAAGGTATTTGTTTTGACGCACCCATCCAGCCCCAAGCCTGCCGGCACCCTACCCGCTGTTTTGCGCATCATCGGCGGCAAGTGGCGTGGGCGAAAAATACACTTTATTGAAACCGAAGGGTTGCGTCCGACACCGGACCGGGTACGTGAAACGCTGTTTAACTGGTTGATGCCAGACATTGCAGAAGCCCGAGTGCTGGATTTGTTTGCCGGCAGCGGCGCGCTCGGTCTTGAGGCTTTGTCACGCGGTGCCGCCGAGGCCACTTTTATCGAGAGTTCTGCGCCTGCGGTAATGCAATTGAAAAAAACACTGGTGACTTTTAAAGCAGAACAGGCCACCGTGATACAGCGCCGGGCAGAAGACTGGTTGCAGCAGAATAATTCAATACATCGCTTTGATATTGTTTTTCTTGACCCACCGTTTGCCAGCACACTTTTACCTGCGTTGCTGATGCAATTAGAAAATAGCCTCTGCCTTGCGCCGCGTTGTTTGATTTATGTCGAAACGGATGCCGAACTTGAGGCTGAAAATAGTCCAGCTACGTGGCACATGCACCGCCACAAAAAAGCCGGACGGGTG
>DAIRVL010000142.1:0-6779 GCA_036802845.1 Pseudomonadales bacterium
TAACGCTGAATCACAGCGGCAAGCTCATGAGTTTCACAGGCATGCTCAGACACACACTCAGGCATGTCGGCTAACGCTTTATAAAAACCAGACCACTGCCCATCGACCGTTTGAAAATGACAACGCAACTGGTCATGTTTTTCGATAATCAGACGCCAGGCACGCTGGAGTTGCGCCAAGGTGAGCCCTTGTTTCAATTTGAATAACAAGGACTGGTTCCAGTGATGCGGCGCTCGAATCGTCTGATTGGCCACCTGATCAAAAAACCATTGCTGTATTGGCATCAGATCAACGTCACCGCTGAGCGCATCCTGCTGAGCAATGACTTGCAGGGAATGATGCCGCGCCGCCTCCGCCAGACCGGCAATGGTCTGAAACTCGAACAGTTGTTTCGCTGTAATCACCACACCGGCTTTTTTTGCACGGCTGATAATTTGCAAGGAGAGAATGGAATCGCCGCCGAGCTCGAAGAAATTATCAAACACACCGACCCAGTCCAGACCCAGCACCTCGCGCCATACCTTGGCCAGCACTTCTTCTTCGTGATCACGCGGCGCCATTCGACCGGCCACACCCACCGGCTGCGACGCGCCACTTTTACGCGCCTCGTCGTGTTGCGCCAGCAATGCGCGCTTGTCCAGTTTACCGTTATGCGTCAGCGGCAGCTGCTCGCAGATATAAAAAAACGCCGGGCGCATGTAAGGTGGCAAGTGTTCATCCATGTGTGCCCGTAATTGGGCCAATTGCTGTGCCGGCTCCTGCATTTGCGCAGGCTCAAACACCACAAAAGCCAGTAACTGTTTTTTGTCTTCATCACTGATCACGGCCGATGTTTTCACGCCGTCACAGCTTTTCAACTGGGCGTTTATTTCGCCCAGTTCAATACGATAACCCCGGATTTTGACCTGCTCATCGTTACGGCCGACATAAATCAGCTCACCTGTTGGCGTGTAATAGGCCAGATCGCCGCTTTTATATAAACGTTCGCTTTTGCCATAGAGAGTACGGGTAATAAAACGTTCGGCATTCAATTCCGGACGCTGCCAATAGCCCTCACTCAAACCACGGCCCGCTACATGAATTTCACCCACCACGCCGGGCAAGACCTGTTGCCCACGCTCATCCAGCAGCACAATGGCCAAATCAGCCAGGGGCCGGCCAATATTACTCACCGGGTGCAGAAAATCGGCTTCACACAATTTATGCCAGGTGACGTGCACCGTGGTTTCAGTAATGCCATACATATTGATCAGTTGCGGCTGATCAAAACCGTAACGACTCACCCAAGGTTTAAGATGAGTAAAATTCAGCGCCTCACCGCCAAAAATCACATAACGCAAGGCTAACGTTGACGATGGGCGTTGTTGATCCACGCTCACCAGCTGGTAAAACGCCGAGGGTGTTTGATTCAGCACCGTCACTTTTTCGCGTTGCAGTAATTGATAAAACTGTTCCGGATCGCGCGTTTCATCACGGCTGACCAATACCAATGTGCCACCATAAAACAAGGCGCCCCATATTTCCCACACCGAAAAGTCAAAGGCAAAGGAGTGGAATAATGTCCAGCAATCGTGTTCTGAAAACTCAAACGGCGGCGTGCTCTGACTGAACAAACGCAACACATTCAGATGACTGATCACTACACCCTTGGGTGTGCCGGTGGTGCCCGAGGTATAAATCATATACGCCGGCAGGTCTTGTGTGATCGACACCTTTGGGTTGCCGCTCGCATAAAACGTCAGTGTTTCACCCAATTCACGGGTATTGATAACCGGTCTGTCACCATAAAACGGCCGCAAGGCATCACACAGCAAAAGCCGGGGTTGTGCATCGTCAAGAATCATCGCATTACGCGCTGGCGCACTGGCTGGATCCAGCGGCACATAGGCCGCACCGCATTTTAATACCGCGATGATGGCGACAATCAAATCACCACTGCGCTCAAACGAAACCGCGACCCACTGGCCAGGCTTTAATCCCTGCTCCATCAGAAAATACGCCAGACGGTTAGCTTTATCGTTAAGCGTCTGATAATCCATGGCCTGATTTGACTCACGCAAGGCAACCTGCTGCGGGAATCGGGCCGCTTGTGCTTCAAAACGCGCCACCATACTGCTCGCTGACCAATCAGCATGCGGCTGTGCCGAACTAAAGGCACGCAAGTACGTTCGGTCAGCCTCGGTCAGCAAGGAGATTTCCGTCAAAGGCAAGGCCGGATTTTTTGCCACCTGTTCGGCTATTTTTTCAAAATGCGCCACAAAACGCTGCATGGTTTCAGACGTGTAACAGGCAGTACGGTATTCGATTTCACCCCTGATTTGGCCTGAATTTTCACTGAGCGTGAGCGTTAAATCATATTTGGCGGTATTAAATTGTGTTGGTTGAACCACAACATCAAGGCCATCAAAGTGATTAACGTTGTTTTCCTCACCCTGCCAGACAAACATGTGCTGAAAAATCGGCGTCACATTGCTCTGCCGGCGCACGTTTAACTCATTCACCAACTGCTCAAAAGGTAAGGACTGGTGTTGCCACACCTCACGCAGTGTCACTTGCAATTGCTGTTGCAGGTCAAGAAAGTTTTTTGCCGTCGCCAGATTGGCCCGAATCACCAGACTGTTCACAAAAAAGCCGAGCAAAGGTTCCAGTTCACGGTAATTGCGGTTGGCCACCGGCGTGCCCACCACCACATCGTCCTGCCCGCTGTAACGCGAACATAACAACAAAAACAAACCAAGCACGGTGTTATACAGTGTGCCGCCTTGTTCCTTGCTGATTTTTTTTAACTCGTTGCTTAAAGTCAGTGGCCATTCGAAACGTAACGTGCGTCCTTCATGGTTCAGCTCATCGGGACGTGGAAAATCAAGCGGCAAATTCAGCATCGGCGCTTGCTGTAAATAATTCCGCCAAAAACCCAGCTCCTGCTCAATGCGTGCATCATTGAGAAAATCGCGCTGCCACTGCGAAAAATCAGCGTATTGAATCGGCAAAGGCGGCAGAGGAGAATCCTGCCCCTGTTTATAGGCGTTGTACAATTGTTCAAGCTCACGACTGAGCACACCCACCGACCAGCCGTCGAAAATAATATGGTGGAAATTCATCAGCATCAGGTGCTGCTGAGCTGACTGTTTAATCAGGGCCAGACGAAAAAGCGGCAGCGTGGTCAAATCGAAACAGTGTTCAAAAAATGCGTGGCACAGGTCATCCAGCGTCTCACTTGAGGATTCAACACTCAAATCGTGACAGCTCAAATGTAGCGGCATGTCGGCCGCAATACATTGCTGCCCTACGCCATCAAGTGTGTGAAAGGTGGTACGCAATATCTCGTGGCGACGAATGATTTCACCCCAGGCGCGCTCCAGCGCCGACACATCAAGATCACCCTGCAACGAAAAAACAGCCGGCATGTTGTAACTGGGGTTCTGGCCTTCAAATTGGTCAAGAAACCACAAACGCTGTTGCGCAAAAGAAAGAGGCAAATGCCCCACTCTGGGGTACACGCCAATGGTGTGCCGGGTCGCAAGTGCCCCCTGCTCCTTACCCTTTAAAGTCTGAATTTTTTTCAGCAGCGCTTCACGCTGAGCCGGTGATAGTTTGGCCAATTTAGCCGCAAGCGATGTATTTTCCATAAAACGTTAGGCTTAGTGTCTGCTATATTTTCAGGTAGAGGGCCTGATGCTCGGGCCGCTCCCGTTATTTTTTGTGTAGGCATTCAAATTAAAGAGGCCCGTGAAACAGGGCCCCTTTAAAAATTTGTGCGTGTTTTTTTAAAGCCAAAAGCGCTAATAAAAAATCACGACTCACTCTTTGAGTATATAAAATTTCAAACGCTGAAGGCTTGTATCACATTCTGGCCAACGATAACAATTCGTTACCTAATTCTGCCGCCCCATTCACGGTATTTAACCCTTGGCTGTTATCTAATCACCTATAGTTAAGCGTAGAGCAACAGTTCTCACACGTTTATTTATTGGGTCATACAGTCTTATGTTTGAACATTGGTGCAGCAAAAAAACGCCTCTCAAGCGCCAACAGTTCCGTCAGGAACAGCGGGGATTTACCTTGATCGAGGTACTGGTTGTCGTTGCCATTGCCAGTATTCTGGTGTCGATGGCCGTACCCAGTTTTAACACCGCCATTCAGAACAGCCGCATGAAGAGCGAATCCAATGGCCTGCTGGGTGCTATTGCCTACACCCGCACCGAAGCCATTCGTCGTGGTAATAACGTGCATTTCAGCCGCCGCAACGGCACCAACTGGAACGGCGGTTTTGTTGCCTGGATCGACACCAATAACAATAACACCTGGAATACCGGTGAAGAAATTCGTCTGTGGGAACCCTTGCACAGCAGTATGAGCCTGAGCAGCGGCAATGGCCGCACCCAATTTATCTTTAAGGCCTCTGGCATGGTCGACAACGATGACGAGCTCACCCTTTGTGACAATCGCAGTGGCGAAAGCGGTCGCGAGCTTACCTTGTTAATTTCAGGCTTGGCGGTCCTGTCGGAGGTCACATGCAGCTAAGTCACATGCAACCAAGGTCAAACCAAAACAAGCTCAAGGGTTTCACCATGATCGAAGTGCTGGTGACCTTGGTGATTCTTAGCATTGGCATCATGGGTTTAATCGGCATGCAATTGGTCAGCGCCAAAAACGTTAACAACTCACAGATGCGCACCGTCGCCACCTTTTTTGCCTACGACATTATCGACCGCATGCGCGCCAATCCGGCCGGTGTAGCGGCGGGTAACTACAACAGCATTAGCGGCAGCGAAACCAGCACCAGCAATTGTCCCAGCTCCTGCACGCCTTCGGCCATGGCCACCACGGATGCCGCGCAATGGAACGCCAATATCAAACGAACGTTTGCCGCCGGTGGGCTCGGCACCGATGCCAACGGCACGGTCACCCGCAATGGCAATATCCATACCGTGACCCTGACCTGGAAGGAACAAAACAAAGGGACAACAGGAGAGGGTGTTGAAAGCAAAACGCTGAGTATGCAGGTGAAATTACTTTGAGCCCTATTTGGTTGAGGTTTAACAACACAATGCGTAAAAACAACGGTTATACCCTGCTCGAATTACTGGTGGCCAATGCGCTGGGCCTGATGGTGCTCGCCGGTGTGGTGCAAGTGTTCAGCGCCAACAGCCAAAGCATTCGGGTGCTTAATGCCAACACCAATGTGCAAGAAGGCGGACGTATTGGATTAGAACTGCTTTCGCGTGATATTCGTATGGCCGATTACTGGGGCTGCATGCCCGATCCTTCGTCCATTGTGAATCACCTCGATACCACAGACAGTGACTACGACCCCACCAAACACAATCCCACCACCTCTGCTGGACTCGACGGGGCGAATGATGTGGGCACACTCACTTTGGGGGGGGTCACAGTCAAACCGGGTACTGATGTGCTTTACCTCAAGGGCGTAGCACCCAACCCGGATGTGAGAATTTTGCCGCCCTATATGCCTACGGTATCGGCAGATATCAAGGTCAACACGGGCGTCACCACCCTGCCCAAAGGCGCATTAATTTTAATTACCAACTGTAATGGGGGGGATTTTTTCACCAATACCGCCATGAATACAGAAACCGGCAGTCAGGTTTTGCATGCCACAGGCAATGTCACTGCCACCGGTGCCGTGGATAACGCCACCAAACCCTTATCCCAAACCTAGAAAGGTGATGCGATCATATCCACCCTGGTATCAAAAGCCTATTTTGTCGGTACCAACGCCAAAGGAAGCACATCGCTCTATCGTTACGACGAACAGGACGACAATCTGATGGAGCTGATCCCCAATGTGGCCGATCTGCAATTTCAATATGGCGAAAACAATGGCACTGATCACTCCGTCGATAAATACGGCGACGCCGGCACTGTCACCATGGATATGGTTATCTCGGTACGCACCACCTTGGTGATGGCCAGCAGCGACACGAGCGTGATTAGTTCAGGCTCGCTGCAACGTGAATACAGCACCACCACCACCATCAGAAATCGTTTACTGAGAGATTGAGGCACACCGTCATGCTCACAAAAACAAAACAAAAAGGTGCCGTTCTTGCTGTGGGGCTAATGATGTTGCTCATCCTCACCATCATGGTTATCAGCAGTAATGGTTCCACCCTGCTGCAGGAAAAAATGTCATCGGCCATGCTCGATGGTCACATGTCGCTGCAAACGGTGGAGTCAGCCGTTGAAGATGCCCAAGCCTACATCGATACGTTAGCCACCCTGACCAGTTTCAAGACCGATGGCAGCGGTGGTTTATATGCCGAAGGCTTTGGCCCAACCATAGACGGTTTGTTTTCATCGGCCGTGTGGGCCACAGACAGATCCCGCACCAGCAGCAGCTACAGCATGCAAAACAAGGCTAATTCTGCCCAGTACTTTATTGAAAGTCTGGGGGTCATGACATTGCCCGATGAAAACATGGACGGCTTCAATGTGATGGGCTATGGCCAAACAACCGGCGGCGGTGACGTGAATGCCTTCCGGGTTGTGGCCCGCGCCACCGGCGGCAGTGGTAATGCCGAACGACTTGTTGAAGTGCAATTTGGCCGACGTTTATAACGAATTTTCACGAATGCAACCCACAGCGCAGGTGTTCATATGAAAACCAATAAAACGAAAAAGTATCTTATCAGTGCTGGTGCCGGGCTGCTGGCTTGTATGTTCACACAGCCTTTGCTGGCGGAGATTGGTTTGTCAAATGTGCCGCTGATTGCAGCGACTAACGTCGACCCTAATATGATGTTTATTATTGACAC
>DAIRVL010000143.1:0-6633 GCA_036802845.1 Pseudomonadales bacterium
TTCGCCGGTTGAGGATCCGGCCGTGGTGGTGCTCACGCCAGGGCGTTACAACAGTGCCTATTTTGAACACGCATTTCTTGCTCGTGAGATGGGCGTCACGCTGGTCGAAGGACAAGATCTTTTCATCAAAAATGAAAAACTTTTTATGCGCACTACCACAGGGCCGCGTCAGGTTGATGTGATTTATCGCCGTCTGGATGATGCGTTTCTGGATCCGCTCGCCTTTCGTAGCGACTCCATGCTCGGTGTGCCGGGATTACTTTCAGTCTATCGTGCCGGCAATGTGGTGTTGTCGAATGCGATTGGCACGGGTGTGGCCGATGACAAATCCATGTATCCACATGTGCCGGATATGGTGAGGTTTTATTTGGGCGAAGAACCGATTCTGCACAATGTGCCTACCTGGTGTTTGCGCAAGCCAAAGGATTTCGCTTACGTTGATGCTCATTTGTCAGCGTTGGTGGTCAAAGAGGTTCACGGTGCTGGGGGCTATGGCATGCTGGTTGGCCCAGCGGCCACGGCGGAGGAAATTGAACATTTCCGTGGACTGATTCATCGCAACCCACACAACTATATTGCACAACCTACGCTGTCTCTATCGACCTGCCCCACGCTCGTGGAAGAAGGTATTGCGCCGCGCCATATTGATCTGCGTCCCTTTGTTTTATCCGGAAAAGAAACACGCATTGTGCCTGGTGGTCTCACGCGGGTGGCGTTAAAAGAAGGTTCGCTGGTCGTCAACTCGTCGCAAGGCGGTGGCACCAAGGACACTTGGGTGTTGATGGACGAGCCCAAGGTCGAGGTGTCGTTATGCTGAGTCGCACGGCGTCTGACTTGTATTGGTTGTCACGTTATCTCGAACGTGCAGAAAATAGCGCCCGCATGCTGGAAGTGAGTCACTCGATGGCCATGATGCCGTCTGGTCGTTCGGCGGAACAGGAGCTGGCGGCACCGCTGCGCGCAACGGGTTCCGTCGATGAATTCTGGGCGGAACATTCGCGCTTGAATTTTGCCGAGTTGTATAAATTTCTGGCATGGAATTCCCATCATCATGCAAGCATCTATCACTGTCTTCGCCGTGCACGGGAGAATGCCCACGCCGTGCGTGGCCGCATTACGGCAGAAATGTGGGAAACCATCAATGCCACCTGGATAGAGTTGAATCGGATGCGCAATTCGCCTCCAGATCTGAAACCCTTCTGTGACTGGGTAAAAGAGCGCTCGCATCTGTGGCGGGGAGTGACTTACGGCACGCTGGCGCGTGGAGATGCCTTTAATTTCTTACGACTGGGAACCTTTTTGGAACGGGCCGATAACAGTGCCCGCCTGCTGGGTGTAAAACAATTCGATGCCATTGATGAAAACAACTCCCTGCGTGATTACTACCAATGGACGGCCTTGCTGCAAGCCTTGGGTGCCTTGGAAGCCCATCAGGATGCCTATGGCGGCCGCCTCGACAGCGGCACCGTAGCCGAACTGCTGATTCTGCGTTCCCATGCACCGCGCTCCTTGCGTGCCTGCGTGGAAGAAATTAATAGCATTTTGTCCCAAATTCGCGGGCCTCAAGGCCGACGTGCAAAAGGCATTGCCAAAACATTGTTAGCCGAGTTGGAATTTGGCTCGATAGCCGAATTACAAGAGCAAGGTTTAAGTGTGTTTCTAGAATCTTTTCTGAAAACCATCGACAGTATCGGTGATGAAATCCGCCAGAGTTACCTTGAAGCTTTATAGATTTTGTAAAAATCAACGCATTAACGCATAAAGGAAGGCCACTATGAAATTGCATATTCACCATACAACCTCGTATCGCTATGAAAGCAGTGTCGCACACAGTACGCAATATCTGCGTCTGACACCAAACGACTCTGCGCGTCAGAGAATATTGTCATGGGATTTACGATTACCCGCAGCGGCATCACGCACGCTGGATGCTTACGGCAATGTGATGCACGTGATCACGGTCGATTTTCCCCATCAGTCTATTGTTTTTGAGGCCGAAGGTTTTGTTGATCTTGATGACTGTGCAACAGAAGCAATGGATGCCTTGTCGCCACTGCTGTTTCTGCGATCGACGCCCTTGACCACCCCCGACAATGAGCTGGCTGCCTTGGCGTTGCCCTTGGCCAGCAAGGCCCAGGAGTGTCCGCGCGATGCCGCATGGCAGCTGATGTTGCGATTGCGTGAACAAATGCGCTTTCAAGCGGGCGAAACGGATGTCTGCACCAACGCAGCAGAGGCCTTCGCCAAACGACAAGGTGTGTGTCAGGACTTCAGTCATGTTTATCTTGCCTGTGCACATGTCCTCGGTTTGCCGGCGCGTTATGTTAGTGGTTATCTCTTCACTGATCGCACAGAACATGTTGCCAGTCACGCATGGGTGGAAGTGGCAATAGATGATTACTGGTGGGGACTGGATATCGCCAATGGCGTTGAAGCGGGTCATCACCATCTGAAATTGGCGGTGGGCATGGATTATCTCGAAGCCTGTCCCGTGCGTGGTATACGCAGCGGAGGTGGCAGTGAAATCATGGTTGCGAATGCGCTCGTGACATCGATGAATCAATAATGTTTACCAGCAAGCGCTCATCTTGGAGAAAATAATATGACGTACTGTGTTGCGATGCGACTGGAAGAAGGGTTGTTGTTCGCGTCAGATTCACGCACTAATGCTGGCGTGGATCACATTGCCACCTTTCGCAAAATGCATCTTTTTCAGGACGGCAGTGATCGACGTATTTCTATCGTTAGCGCCGGCAATCTTGCGACCACGCAATCGGTTATCAGCCAACTGCAAAAAAATATCCGTCAGGATGACGAGAATATTCTCAGTCAGCATTCATTGTACGATGTGGCAACTCTGGTGGGTAAAACCGTTCGCGATGTGATCAAACGTGACTCGGGTCAGGAAGCGCAGAATGGCGTTGATTTCAGTTGCAGTTTAATTGTTGGTGGACAAATTCGCGGTGAAAAACCACGTTTGTTTAATGTCTACGCGCAGGGTAATTTTATTGAAGCAACGGATGACACGCCTTATTTTCAGATTGGTGAAAGCAAATACGGTAAACCGATTATTGATCGTGTGATCACTGCACGAACCCCGATGGCGCAAGCCGTAAAATGTGCACTGATTTCATTTGATTCGACAATACGGTCCAATATTTCTGTAGCACCGCCCATTGATTTACTTCTGCACCGTAGCGATGATTATTCGTTTCATGAACCCTACCGTTTTGAAGAGCACGACCCCTACTTGCAGCAACTGAGTAAAGCGTGGTCGAGAGGCTTGAATCAACTGTTCAGCAGCTTGCCGGATATCAATATTGAATCGGCAGTGTCTGGCGATTCGTGATGTTTTTAGCGTTTTAGTTTTTTGAGCAGTTTTTGAAACCAGGATTGTTCTTCGGGCCGTAAGTGTTTTTTCTTTTTCTGGTACAAAGGCGGCTCGCCCTCGGGGCGGGTTTTGAAGCGTCGGTGTACCCACATGTACTGATCGGGTTGCTGGCGAATTTCTTCCGCGAGCAAGTGATTGATCAGTGTGGCGTCAGTGCGTTCGTCACCCGTGGGAAAATTTTCAATGGGCGGGGAAATTTTCAGGGTGTAACCGCTGCCATCCTCACGACGGACATGGCTGAAAATAAGCAGTGGCGACTGATTCAGCTGCGCAAAACGGGTGGTGGCGGTAATGGTTGATGCCTCAATGCCAAAAAAAGGCGCAAAAACCGAGTGTTTGGCCGCGTAATTCTGATCGGGTGCGTACCACAAGGTGCGCCCCTCTTTGAGCGTTTTTAACACGCGACGAATATCGGAACGTTCAATAAGATGTTTAAAGCGTTTGCCGCGATTGCTGGTAATTACCCACTCGAATACCGGGTTTCCGGATTTGCGGTACATCGGGTCAACGTCGATAAATAATGACAATAAACTGCCGGCCAGATCCAGCGTAGTGAAATGCGCACCAATCAGAATAACACCCCGTTGTTTGCCTATGGCGCTGCGCCAGTGCTCCAAACCTTCGATATGAATCAAATGATCCAGTTTTTTCGGATCGACCCACCAGGCCATGGCGGTTTCAATCAGACCGATGCCATTGGAGACGATGGTTTTTTTGACCAGTTTTTGTAAGGCCTCTTCGTCCAGCCCAGGAAAACACAAGCGCAAATTGACTTCTGTCACCCGTCGTCGATCGCGCGCAAGGTGATACAACATATGACCCAGCAAGGCACCCAGATGTATTTGCACCCGGTAGGGCAGACGGGTGATGAGCCAGAGAAAACCCACCAAGATCCATGCTGGCCAGTGTTTGGGTGTAAAAAGTTCTTCAGGGATTCGCTGTTTTGCCATGGGTGAATGGATCCGTTTATTTAACCCTGCCAGGAACGCAAGGGAGGAGCGAGAGAGAAAAGCAGTGTAACATGATGCCTTTGAATGCTGTCGCTGCTGTAGATGCTGTTGTAGACATTGTTATAGAAATAGTTATTAGAAATAGTTATAGAGATTGGATTGCCTAAAGAGATACCGGATTGTGAGATTAGTTTATACGTTTTTACTCTACCTGCTACTGCCCTTTGTTGTGTTGCGGCTGTATTGGAATGGCCGCAAGGTTCCGGCTTACCGCCACCGCTGGCGCGAGCGTTTTGGTTTTGGTCTGTCACCGATAGAAGCGTCCACGCTGTGGGTGCATGCCGTGTCAGTCGGTGAAGTGCTGGGCAGCGCGCCGCTAATTCAAAAACTACTGGATTATTATCCGCAGTATCAGGTCGTGGTGACCACCATGACGCCCACCGGCTCGGAACGGGTCAAAGAACTGTTTGGTGATCGGGTGCAACATTGTTACGCGCCCTACGATCTGCCTGCTGCGACTCAGCGTTTTTTCAGTGCCAAACGGCCACGTTTGCTCGTGTTGTTTGAGACGGAACTCTGGCCTAATCTAATTCATTTGTGTTACCAGCAAGATATTCCGGTGTTATTGATCAACGCGCGTCTGTCAGCGTCTTCCGCCAGAGGTTATGGGCGTTTCCCCGCTTTAACTCAAACCCTGCTGCGGGAATTGAGTTTTATTGCGGCGCAATCTGTTGCCGATGCAGAACGTTTTATTACCTTGGGTGCCGATGCGAAAAAAGTGCAAGTAACAGGAAGTGTTAAATTTGATTTAACGCTGACGGAGGAAATAAAAACCGAAGCCCGATTGTTGCGCCGCCAATGGAGCGGACGTCCCTGTTTGATTGCAGCGAGCACACATCAGGGTGAAGAGGACAGCGTATTGGCCGCGTTTCGCAAAATCAAACAAGCATATCCAGATGCTCTGTTGATTCTTGTACCCCGCCATCCACAGCGTTTTGACCGTGTTGCCGAGGAAATAAAGTCATACGGTTTTAGTCTGGTGCGTCGTAGCCAGATGCAGGTGCTTACAGCGGAAAATGAGGTGTTACTGGCCGATACCATGGGCGAACTGTTGATGCTCTACGCCTGCGCCGATGTGGCTTTTGTGGGTGGCAGTCTGGTGTCGCAAGGCGGGCATAATGTGCTTGAACCCGCAGCCTGGGGTTTGCCGGTATTATCCGGCCCGCATCTTTTTAATTTTCAGACTATTTCTGACTTGCTGGTGACCGCCGGTGGGCTGCAACTGGTGAAAGACAGCGATGCCCTGGCTGCGCAGGTGATACAGCTGTTTGATCATCCCGAGTTGGCAAAAGCCATGGGCCAAAAAGCGGAAGCCGTGGTGCGCCAGAATCGGGGCGCGCTGGCAAAGCAGTTGCAATTAATTCAAAAATTTTTGTGAGTGCCCGTAAGTTCATTGGCAATCATCTCTGCCTGTTTTAACACCGTCTCGGTGGCAAGCAGTTGCATGTCGGGCGGGTAACCAAATTGGCGCAGGGTGCGCTTCACAATCACCTTCAGTTTTGCCTTCACGCTTTCCTTGATTGTCCAGTCTATGGAGGCATTCTCGCGCACCCGCTGCGTCAGCACCACCGCAAGCTCGCGCAATTGGTCTTGCTTCATTAACTCGCGGGCACTGTCGTTATTCGCCACCGCCGCATAGAACGCATACTCAAAATCGCTCAAGCCCATGTGCTTGGCCTCCTCGTCGGAAGCAACGATTTCCTTGCTGATCTTGATCAGCTCTTCCATCACCTCGGCGGCGGTCAGTATCTTGTTCTGGTATTTCTTAATGGCGTTTTCCAGCATCTCCATCAGACTCTTGCTCTGCACCAGATTCTTTTTTGCGCGGGCTTTAAGTTCATCGTTGAGTAATTTATTCAACACTTCCAGCGCTACGTTCTTATGCTTGTAGCCTTTCAGTTCGGCCAGAAACTCATCGGACAAAACGGAAATATCCGGCTTCTTGATGCCCGCCGCGTCGAAGATGTCGATCACCTGTTCCGACACCAGCGCCTTGTCTATCACCTGGCGTATCGTGGTTTCAATCTCTTCGTTGCTGCGCCCTGCACCCGTGCCGTCAAACTTGGCGAGGCGCGCTTTCACTGCCTGAAAAAATCCCACTTCGTCGCGTGCATCCATGGCCTGCTCGTGCGGCACAGCGATGGCAAAAGCCAGAGAGAGTGCGGTCACCTCGTTGATATAGCGCTTCCTGCCATCCTCCAGCCCGAGTATGTGTTCCTCCGCTGCCAGAAT
>DAIRVL010000144.1:0-6588 GCA_036802845.1 Pseudomonadales bacterium
AAGGTCAACGTTGTGCCGCTGGAAGCCAAACGAGAGGCCTTGATAACACAAATTCGCAAACAAGGTCTGAACAGTCTTCCCTGGACTGAAACGCTCCGGCAATGGCGCGCGCGGGTGACTCTTTTGCATCAGTCTGGTTTGCCGCAGGAGGGCTGGCCTGATTTATCTGATGCCGCTTTGCTTGCTAGTCTGGACACATGGCTTGGTCCTTATCTTGATCCGATCAGCAGTCTTAAAGCTTTAGAGCAGCTGGATTTAGAGGCTATATTGGCGGCCCAGTTGCCCTGGCCTTTGCCGCAAAAACTTGAGGAGCAGGCCCCGTCCACTTGGTGTGTGCCCAGTGGCTCACGGATTCGCATTGATTATCTGCAATCACCCCCGGTGCTGGCAGTAAAATTACAGGAAATGTTTGCTTGTGTTGATACGCCAAGCGTGCTTCAAGGCCGTATTCCATTGATGCTGCATCTCTTGTCACCGGCCCAGCGACCCCTACAAATTACCCAGGATTTAGCCGGATTCTGGCGTGGTAGCTATCACGAGATCAAAAAAGAAATGAAAGGACGGTATCCTAAACACCCTTGGCCAGACGATCCGCTTAATGCCGCGCCGACACGTTTTACCAAAAAACGCGTTTGAGCTTTTTATGTTCAGGAAAACACCATGAAATTAGCCAATGTACTTATTGCCGGTTGTGGTGATGTCGGTACGCGACTTGCGTTGCGTTTAATCCGGTCTGACTATCAGGTCTGGGGTTTGCGCCGTGACATCAGTCAATTGCCCTCTGTTATTCACGCGATTCAAGGTGATTTAGGCGATAGTGACGACTTCCCCCTTTTGCCGTCCACATTGGATGCCGTGGTTTATTGTGCCGCAGCGGGTAAACGCTCCCAGGACAGCTATCAACGCACCTATGTGACGGGTTTGCAGAATGTATTACGACAACTTGAGCAGCAGGCTATTGCTGTGAAACGGATCTTGTTCACGTCCAGCACTGCAGTCTATGGTCAATGTCATGGTGAATGGGTGGATGAAAATTCCATGACCGAACCCGGCGAATTTTCCGGCTCTATTTTGTTGGAGGCTGAACAGCGTCTTGCCGAGAGCGGCCTGGAATTTTCCGTGCTGCGCCTGGGCGGTATTTACGGTCCGGGTCGAACACGTTTGATTCGGCAAATAAAGGAGGGCGCTCTTCGCGTGTGTGATGACTATCCGCAATATACCAACCGAATTCATAGCGACGACTGTGCCGGTGTTTTACAACACCTGCTTGAACTGGATACCGTGCAAAGCCATTATCTGGTTGTCGACAACGAGCCGGTCTCTCGGGCCGAGGTGACGGATTGGCTGGCAGCACAGCTGGATGTTGTTCCACCGAAACGCGTGACGCGTTCACAGCTTGAGGACGGGCAAAATAAACGTTGCAACAACAGGCGTTTGCGCGAATCAGGATATCGTTTATTGTATCCGGGTTACCGTGAAGGTTATGGGGCTTTACTGGCAGAAAAGGCCGACTAAGGCCGTAGGCTGCCTGAATGCAAAGGTAAGTGCTTATGCCGTGGCGACTTTCATAGCAAAAATTCAAAACGAAAGGAAATACTATGCGTTTTAAACAGATAGCCGATATTCTTGATTGGGTGGTGCAGTTTCATGCCGATTTCGAAAGCAAATACAGACAGCTGGAAGAGGGGAATACCAAAGAACGCGCCGTACTTTTGCTCGACTACCTCGCTGATCACCAGGCGGTTTTGGCTGCCGCAATTAAAAAATACGAAAAGCATGCTGTCGCATCGGTGATGCACACGTGGTTTGACCAAATACCCGACATCAATTACCCGGAAAAACTTCAGCAGCTCACACGTCGCATGTCAGGGGAGAACACGGTCGACATCGTAAATCTGGGTATTGAATGCCATAACCTGTTGATAGAAATGTATCAAGAATTGTTGCGAGTCAGTGTGACCCCGGCTGCGCAGGAATTATTTCAGACCTTGGTGGATATGGAGCAACACGAAAAATTGCGCATGGTGCGTGATGCTGCGCAACTGGAAGATATTTGATACGTAAAGCGTCGGTTTATTTCAGACTGTTTTAAGGATAGAAACGAGACTATAGCTGTATCGCTGGTTATTAACCCGGGGCAAATACGTTCTGTATCGCCCCAGATCAAGGTGTTTCTCGACAGGATTTGCTGTTAACCCAGCACTTTTTTAATACGTTTGAGCGCGTCTTCCAAGGTGCGCATGTTAGTGGCAAAGGAAATGCGTTCATAACCTGCCAAACCAAAGGCCGAACCCGGCACCAAAGCGACACCACCTTTCATGAGCAGAAGTTCTGCCATTTCGATATCATCTTTGACATTAGGCGTGGCTTTAATTGCCTCGCGGAAATCCGCAAAGGCGTAGAAAGTACCGTCACCTGGCAAACAGCTTACGCCTTTAATGTCATTGAGCGTGGCCACAACATAGTCATGACGCTCTTTAAAGGCTTTGACCATAGTGTGAACTTCGTCCAGCGGGCCATTCAATGCAGCTTCGGCGGCCACTTGCGAAATGGACGTTGGATTGGACGTGCTTTGCGACTGGATTTTTGTCATGGCAGCAATCAGTTTCTGCGGCCCGGCCGCATAACCAATACGCCAACCGGTCATGGAGTAGGCTTTAGATACACCGTTTAAGACGATGCAACGGTCATAGAGTGCAGGGCATACGGTCAAAATATTATGGAAACCACCTGGTGCCCAGAAAATATGTTCGTACATGTCATCGGTAGCGACCAATACCTGCGGATGTTTGAGCAACACGGCCGCCAGGGCTTCAAGCTCTTGTTGGGTGTAGGCCATGCCGGAAGGATTCGACGGGCTGTTGATAACAAATAAACGGGTTTTTGGCGTAATGGCTTTTTCAAGCTGAGCCGGGCTTATTTTGAAATTCTGGTCGCTGTCTGCCTCGATGATAACGGGCAGCCCTTCGGCGACGATGACAATATCGGGGTAAGAAACCCAGTAGGGTGCTGGAATGATGACTTCATCACCCGGATTCAATAATGCCAGACAAAGATTGAAAAAACTTTGTTTGCCACCACAAGACACCAGAATCTGGTTTGCCTGGTAATTCAGGCCATTCTCACGGGCAAATTTTGCTATGATGGCTTTTTTCAGTGAAGGCGTGCCATCCACAGCAGTGTATTTGGTAAAACCCTTTTTAATCGCTTCAATAGCCGCTGCTTTGATATGGTCCGGGGTATCAAAATCGGGTTCGCCCGCGCCCAGGCCGATAATATCCTTGCCTGCGGCACGTAATTCCGCCGCGCGATTGGTGACGGCCAGAGTCGGTGATGATTTGATGCTGTTAGCGCGATTGGAAAGCTGGATATCCAAGGTTGTCCTCACTGAATAAGTCCCCTGTCGACCCACCCATTGAGCCGACACAAACCGACCTATGATACTTGAGACGGCGGTTAGCATAAATGGTTTGGTGTAAAAAATAGCGGTAAAGAGTCCCAGCTTAAAGAGATGAAAGTGTGAACAAGTTTGTTATTGAAGCAAAATTCGAACCCGCAGGTGATCAGCCCAAAGCAATTGCCTCTTTGGTGGAAGGTATTCATGCGGGTTTGCAGTCACAAACCTTGCTCGGTGTCACCGGCTCGGGCAAAACATTTACCATTGCCCATGTTATTGAACAGGTGCAACGCCCTACACTGATTCTGGCGCACAATAAAACACTGGCGGCCCAGCTTTACGGCGAATTCCGCTCTTTTTTTCCCCGTAATGCGGTGGAATATTTTGTTTCTTATTATGACTATTATCAGCCCGAAGCTTATGTGCCGGCATCGGATACCTTTATTGAGAAAGATTCCTCCGTAAATCAGCACATTGAACAGATGCGCCTGTCGGCAACCAAAGCCATACTGGAACGGCGTGATTGTATTATTGTGGCTTCAGTGTCGGCTATTTATGGTTTGGGTGATCCCGCGTCTTACCTGAAAATGGTCTTGCATCTTGATCGCGGCGACCGGGTCGATCAACGGGAAATTGTGCGACGTTTGGCCGAGTTGCAATACACCCGCAATGATGTTGATTTTTACCGGGCCACGTATCGGGTCAGAGGCGATGTGATTGATGTGTTTCCGGCCGAATCAGAGCGCTACGCGGTACGCATAGAATTGTTTGATGAAACGATTGAGCAATTGAGTTTTTTTGATCCCTTGACCGGCGAAATAATCCGCCGTGTGCCCCGGCTTACTATTTATCCAAAGAGTCATTATGTAACCTCGCGTGACACCTTACTTTCAGCCACCGAGCAAATTAAAACCGAGTTAAAAGAGCATCTGCACGTTCTGCAGGAAAACAACAAGCTGGTTGAAGTCCAACGTTTGCAACAACGCACGCAATTCGATCTGGAAATGATGGTGCAACTGGGCTATTGCACCGGCATAGAAAATTATTCACGTTACTTGTCGGGCCGACAGGCAGGCGATCCGCCACCGACCCTGTTTGATTATTTGCCCGCCGACGCACTTTTGATTGTTGATGAATCGCATGTGACCTTGCCGCAACTGGGCGCTATGTACAAAGGCGACCGCGCGCGCAAGGAAACGCTGGTGGCCTACGGATTTCGTTTACCTTCGGCGCTGGATAACCGCCCCTTGCGCTTTGATGAATGGGAAAACATCGCACCACAGATGATTTTTGTGTCAGCAACGCCCTCGCATTATGAAAGCGAACATGCCGGGCAGGTGGTTGAACAGGTGGTGCGCCCCACAGGTTTGCTTGACCCTGAAATTGAAGTGCGCCCAGGCTCCACCCAAGTGGACGATTGTCTTTCAGAAATTCGTCGCCGGGTGGCCGTTAACGAACGTGTACTGGTCACGGTGCTGACCAAACGCATGGCCGAAGATTTGGCCGATTATTTTGCTGAACATCAGGTAAAGGTGCGTTACCTGCATTCCGATATCGACACGGTTGAGCGGGTGGAAATTATTCGGGATTTGCGTCTGGGTGTGTTTGATGTGCTGATTGGCATCAATCTTCTGCGTGAAGGCTTGGATATGCCCGAAGTGTCATTAATTGCAATTTTTGATGCCGATAAAGAAGGCTTTTTGCGCTCGGAACGTTCGCTGATTCAAACGATAGGGCGCGCTGCGCGTAATATTCATGGCAAAGCGATTCTTTATGCCGACCTTGTCACCGCCTCAATGAAACGAGCCATCGATGAAACACAGCGTCGCCGGCAAGTGCAGACAGACTATAACCTTCAGCATGGTATTACGCCCAAAGGACTGAATAAAACAGTGGGTGATATTCTCGAAGGTGCGTACAGCTCGGTAAGCGAACGCGGTAAAAAAGGAGCAGCAGCGCGTTTGGCCAGTGCTGGAAAAAATCTGCCGCAGGTGAATATTCAATCACCCAAACAAGTGGCGAAGCAGTTAAAACTTCTCGAAGACAAAATGATTAAACATGCCAGAAATCTTGAGTTTGAAGAGGCCTCCATGTTGCGGGATGAAATCAAACGCCTCAAAGAGCTTGTATTTCAGTAGAAATTTAACTGAGCGTGCGCAGGTGTGCTTGTAATGCCGGCACGACTTCAGCGTTAAACCAGGGATTACGTTTGAGCCAGATATTATTACGCGGACTCGGATGAGGCAGCGGAAAAAAGTCGGGCGCATAAGCCTGCCAGTGCTGTACCGTTTGCGTGAGGGTGGCTTTTCGCGCCGCGCCCAGATAATGCTCAATCGCATACTGACCAATCAATAACGTGGTACGAATCTCGCCTAAATGCGTTTGCAACAAGGGAAGCCAGGTACGCGCACATTCTTTTCGCGGAGGCAGATCACCTGAAATTCCGCGCCCAGGATAGCAAAAACCCATGGGAATAATGGCAATCTGGCCTTCATCGTAAAATTGTTGTTTGTCCATTGCCAACCAGCTACGTAGCCGCTCGCCGCTGGCATCATCCCACGGAATACCGCTTTGATGTACACGGGTGCCGGGTGCTTGACCAACAATAAGAATTTTTGCCCCCTGCGCAACACGCAAAATGGGTCGAGGCCCCAAAGGCAGGTGAGATGCGCAGAGTTGGCAGGCGCGAATATCTGTGAGTAATTCATCCAGTGTTTGATCACCTGCCAGCTGGATTTTCTTCATTTGGTCTTTACCTCAACGAGAACAAAATAGACACCGAGATTATTGAATAGGCGTTAATTTGTAGCATGACGCGTAGGCGTGGACTTTCTTCGGCACATTTTTCAGAAATAAACACCACAGCCTAAAAAGAAGGGTTTAATAAATCAAAGACCTGACCCTGCAGGACCTCTTAATAAATCAAAGACCTGACCCTGTAGGACCTCCTGACCCTGTAGGACCTCCTGACCCTGCAGGACCTTGACCCTGCAGGACCCTGCTACTCTGCTACTATCGGCCAGCGTCCGTGTTGATTGCTGATAGGTCTGCAAACACAAAGCCGTCCCGCTGAACAATCTCGCCCAACGCTATCGCTATTGGGTGTTTAAACATGGGGCCATCGAAGGCAAAACTATGAAACTCACCCTTTTCACCGCAGGGGTCTACGTGTGCGGGGATATCGGCTAAAA
>DAIRVL010000145.1:0-6582 GCA_036802845.1 Pseudomonadales bacterium
CTGTTACTTCAGTTATATTACTTCAATGATATACACAGCGCGACCTGTCCCGCTGCGAACCTGCAGGAAACAATGCCTGTTCAGCGCAGACAAATTGATTATGAATGGGAGCACCTTCTAAAGAAACTAAAAAATCGCGCGCCTTCTTTGTATGAAATAAATAAAACGCTAGCGAACCCTCTGGCTTTGCATGGTGCGGCTGATCACTGGAATCATCGTGAAGATGCGGATTACTACTCGCAACCGGGCGCCTTGTTCCGCTTAATGACACCTGCAGAACAGCAGGTGCTCTTTGAAAATACCGCGCGCTCACTTGGTGACGCTCCACGCGCTATTCAAATCCGTCACATCAGTAATTGTCTGAAAGCAGACACCGCTTACGGTAAAGGCATAGCTGAAGCGTTAGATATTCCCTTAAGTGAAGTACCGAAATAATCTGTGCCAGCTTGTCATTTGCTCAATCAGGGCGATCTTCGGGGCGTCAATAAAATCAAATATCCGCCGGAAAGAAAACGATATCTCTGGGCGATAGGCACTTATGCTGGCATCACGCCGATCTGATATTCTATTTTTTCAAATCAGCTTTATGTCTTACCCGGTGAAAATGCCATGACAAGCTCAGCGCGGTTGAAAGCGCCCCCATCACCACAAGCAAGGTATCGAGATTCAACGCAAGCGTGACGCCACCAAAACTCTTGAACAGCGCATATCCCACAATAAAGTTAAACGAACCCCACAACACATTGATGATGGGCGATGACTCCCCTACCCCCGGTGGTCGTGCAAAGGGACTTTGAAACGCCTGGCCGGAAATACCGTGCACAAAATGCGGCACCCCATTGACCAAAAACACCCCTGCAAAAAAATGCGCCAGATAGAACATGTTTTTCTCCCTATAGAGTCATTTTTATTTTCAGACACCCACAACAGCGGGCGAAAAAACAATATACACCGCGCCAATTAAATAGTTAACGCTGGCAACCGTCTTTGGTGTTTGACTCAATAGATGTCAAAACAAGCACCAAGAACCTGTTCTAAGCCCCTGGATTGTTCTGCTTGTATAACTCGATAAAATCCGCAAGCGCTTGTTTGGCGTCTTCTTTGGATTCGAAGGGGCCCAGCTCATCACCTTCGCGCAGTTTGGCGTACCAACCACCTTGCTCACTGTAAAAACGATCACTGCGGTAGTATGTAACAACAGACCCTGATTCACCGACACGTCGTCCTTCCATTTTTTCTCCCCTTATAAATACTGTTTAAGTAACCGTAATTTGGCAGCGCCTTGGCTGAATTATAGTGTCTCTATTGATTTTTATTGCCGATAATTGGTGAAGTGCCCGCTAACTGATAAACTACGACACTAATGCGTCATGCGTCTGGAACCCAGTCCACGACGCCAACCATGGCTTTAGGCCGGCTACTAACCCTCCCAGTCCGAGATGCTTATGAAGAAACCCTCCCTGACCTATCGTGATGCAGGTGTTGATATCAATGCCGGGAATGCCCTGGTTCAACGCATCAAGGGCATCAGTCGTCAAACAAAACGCCCTGAAGTACTGGGTGGACTCGGTGGTTTCGGCGCGCTGTTCGAAGTCCCTCAGGGTTATGAAAAACCCGTACTGGTTTCGGGCACCGATGGCGTGGGCACCAAACTCAAACTCGCCATTGATTTGAACAAACATGACACCATTGGCATTGATCTGGTGGCCATGTGCGTAAATGATTTGCTTGTCTGCGGGGCAGAACCCTTGTTTTTCCTCGATTACTACGCCACCGGTAAACTCGATGTTGATACCGCTGCCAGCGTTATTGCCGGTATTGGCACAGGCTGCCAACAAGCCGGTTGCTCGCTGGTAGGCGGCGAAACCGCCGAAATGCCAGGTATGTATCATGGCGACGATTATGATCTCGCCGGTTTCTGCGTCGGGATAGTCGAGAAAGCCAAAATCATTGATGGCTCTAAAGTCAGTGCCGGTAACGTACTCATCGCATTAGGTTCCTCAGGCCCTCATTCCAACGGTTATTCACTGATTCGCAAAATACTGAGCCACTCGCAGTCGTCACTTAATGACAGTCTTGACGGCGCCTCTCTGGCCGAACTGCTGCTCGCACCGACGCGTATTTATGTTTCATCCATTCAGCGTTTACTCAAGGAAGTGCCCATTAACGCCATGGCCCATATCACCGGCGGCGGGCTCACTGAAAATCTGCCACGGGTTCTACCCCCCAATACCTGTGCCGATATTGATACGCACTCATGGCAATGGCCGGCCATTTTTAACTGGTTGCAGGAAAAAGGCGATGTAGAAACACCTGAAATGTACCGCACATTCAACTGCGGTGTGGGCATGGTCCTTTGTGTGGCGGCTGAACACCTTGAAAAGTCTTTGGCCCTTCTTAAATCTGCGGGCGAAAATGCGTGGGTGATTGGCTCAATCACGCCGGGCAGCAGCGCTGAACCTTATGTTTCATTTTCTGCTTAGAGAAAGACATGCCTGCCTCATCTGCATTTTCCATAGCCGTATTAATATCCGGTAAGGGTTCGAACCTTCAGGCGCTGATAGACGCTATAAAAATGCAAACGCTCACTGCAAGCATTGCAGTCGTCATCAGCAATAAAGCCGATGCCAAAGGACTGGAGCGCGCGCGTTTGAGCGGCATACCGACCGTAGTGATTGATCACACCGGCCATGCCAGCCGCGACACCTTTGATCAGGCGCTGCTCACTGCCCTGGCACCCTATCAACCTGACCTGGTTGTTCTGGCTGGATTCATGCGTATTTTATCGGCGTCCTTTATTCACGCGCTTCAGGGCAAGTTAATTAACATCCACCCCTCATTGTTACCCCTCTACAAAGGTACACGAACCCATCAACGCGCCTTGCAAGATCACGCTCTGACGCATGGTTGCAGTGTGCACTTTGTTACTGAAGAGCTGGATGGCGGACCGGTCATTGCGCAGACTGAAATCGCCGTTCTGCCCGAGGATACCGAAGAGACACTTGCAGCACGGGTACAAAAAGAAGAACATCAGCTCTATCCTTTGTGTATACAATGGATCATCAATAAAAAAATAACCTTACGCAATGGCAAGCTCTTCCTGGCAGATCACACGCCCTTGCCGCCGAGTGGTCTGAAATTCAGACGGTCTGATTACACACACTACGCACTGGAATAAGGATTCCCCTGCCCCAATGAAAAAACTACTCTTGTTTTGCGCTTTGATTCTTTCATCTTTCGCCCACAGTCAAGAGTTGCAGTCACAGCCCAAAGCCTTTACCGCCACCTACGATGCCCAATGGTTGCCCGTTGCGCTTAAGGGCAGCGCCGTGCGCACGCTGAAATTCGAGAATTCTGGTCGCGCACGCTTACGCTTTGAAGGCAAAGTACTGGGCACCCTTATTCAGGAAGAAACTCAACTGCACTGGAACGGTTGTTTGCCCGTGCCAAACCATTATTTGCGCAGTAAAAGTAATCTATTCAAGAATTCAGTGATTGATGAACAAGTCTTTGACTGGACCGGGCAACAGGTTGCATCACGTCATAAGGCTGACAACACGAAATTGGCCATTACCGCGCCCGGTTATGATCCTCTGAGTTTTCAGCTCGCCTTACGCTGTGATCTGATCGCCGGTAAAAAGAGTTTTGAATACACAGTGATTTACAAACAGAAACTTAATCTCTATGCCTTTAAAGTGATCGGCACGGAGAACCTTCAAACACCCTTAGGGCTGTTGTCTACCATCAAAGTGATTCGCAGCAACAATCGTGACGGCAAACAAACCAGCATCTGGTTTGCGCCGCAATTCGACTACGCCCTGGTCAGGCTGGAACAAAAAGAAGTGGATAACAACCACTATGTGATCACGCTGCGCTCTTTACAGATAAAATAAAAACCATGTCACGGTGCGACCAAATCAGGCCTTGGGCAAAGTGACGCCTTGTTGGCCCTGGTATTTTCCACCCCTATCCTTGTACGACACCTCACACACTTCATCCGACTCAAAAAAGAGCATTTGCGCCACGCCTTCATTGGCATAAATACGCGCAGGCAGATTGGTTGTGTTGGAAAACTCCAGCGTGACATGCCCTTCCCATTCGGGCTCAAGCGGCGTGACATTTACAATAATGCCACAACGCGCGTAAGTGGATTTGCCCAGACAAATGGTCAGTACATTACGTGGGATACGAAAATATTCCACCGTGCGCGCCAGCGCAAAAGAATTAGGTGGAATCACGCAGACATCGCCCACCACATCAACAAAACTGGATTCATCAAAGTTCTTGGGGTCAACCGTCACCGAATTGATATTGGTAAAAATCTTGAATTCACGAGCACAACGCACGTCGTACCCATAACTTGATGTGCCATAGGAAATGATTTTCTCATCACCCTTGAAGCGCACCTGATTTGCTTCAAACGGCTCAATCATATTTTGTTCTTGCGCCATGCGGCGAATCCACTTGTCTGCCTTGATGCTCATGACGGTCAACACCTTGTATCTGTATGCTGGGGTTAAAAAGCTGGCATGATACACGCTTGCCTTGCGAGAAAAAATTGTTTTACCCGTCGGGTATCGTTATATTTGGCGGTCTACCCGAAACGAGCCGCTCACCTTATCATGCCAAATTCAACGCCACGAACAACACCAAGAAGAATCCTGGTCACCTCTGCCCTGCCCTATGCCAATGGTCCCATTCATATCGGCCATTTGCTGGAGTACATTCAAACCGATATCTGGGTACGTTTTCAGAAAATGCGCGGGGAGACCTGTACCTATGTCTGCGCCGACGATACGCATGGCACCGCCGTCATGCTCAAGGCGGAACAACTGGGCATTTCTGCCGAGGCACTGATTACACAGGTTAATCGTGAACATCAGGACGATTTCAGGCGTTTTCATATCCAGTTTGATAATTATTACTCCACGCACTCAGACGAAAACCGGCTGTTTGCCAATGCGATTTATCTTAAAAATCGTGACCAAGGCCACATCAGCACACGTAAAATTTTTCAACTGTATGACCCGCAAAAACAGCTGTTTCTTGCCGATCGTTTTATTAAAGGCAACTGCCCCCGCTGCGGGGCCGCCGATCAATACGGTGACAACTGCGAACAGTGCAGTGCCACCTACGACGCTCATGAATTAAAAAATCCCTACTCCACCCTCTCGGGTGCCACGCCAATTCAAAAAGAATCCGAACACTACTTCTTTAACTTGCCCGACTTCAAGGACATGCTGGCCCAGTGGATCCGTGCCGGTCATTTACAAGAAGAAATTACCAACAAACTGGCCGAATGGTTTGAATCGGGACTTAAACCCTGGGACATTAGCCGCGATGCGCCTTATTTTGGTTTTGAAATTCCTGATGCGCCCGGGAAATATTTCTACGTATGGCTTGATGCGCCAATGGGTTACATGGCCAGTTTCAAAAATCTGTGCGATCGCCAGTCAGACCTGAATTTTGACGAATACTGGGCACAAAACAGCAGCACTGAGTTGTACCATTTTATCGGCAAGGACATTGTCAACTTTCACGCCTTGTTCTGGCCGGCCTTGCTCACTGGCGCCGGCTTCCGTACACCAAGTGCCATTTTCGCGCACGGATTTTTGACCGTTAATGGTCAGAAAATGTCAAAATCACGTGGTACCTTTATTAAAGCCAGCACCTATTTGAATCACCTCGATCCAGAATACCTGCGTTATTATTTTGCGATCAAACTCACCAGCCGGGTCAGTGATCTTGATTTGAATCTGGACGATTTCAGCCAGCGTATCAATGCCGATCTGATTGGCAAATTTGTTAACATTGCCAGTCGCTGCGCCGGTTTTATCCATAAGAAATTTGCCGGCCAACTTTCGGCCACTATTACCGAACCCGCACTGATCAGTCAGTTTCAAATGGCTGGTGACACCATCGCAAACCATTATGAACAGCGTGAGTTTTCTAAAGCCATACGCGAAATCATGGCGCTGGCTGATCAGGCCAACCAGTATATTGATGAGAAAAAACCCTGGATTCTGGCCAAAGAAGACGGTTCAGCGCAACTTTTGCAGGACGTGTGCTCGACCGCGCTTAATCTTTTCCGGCTATTGATGCTCTATTTAAAACCGGTTTTACCGGCCATGGCGGAAAAATGCGAGCTTTTCCTCAACATTCCGCCCCTGTGCTGGAGCGATAAAAACAGCGTATTAAGCCAACATAGCATCAAGCCTTTTAAAGCCTTAATGAACCGCGTCGAGGACGAAAAAATTACCGCCATGCTGGAAGAATCAAAATCTGACGTAGCCGCTCTTGATGCCCATCAAGCACCTTCACAATACCCAGCCACAAGCACGTCACCCCAGGAAGCGCTGGCAACAGAAATCGAACTGGATGATTTAGTCAAAATTGACCTGCGTGTTGCCCGTATTCTGAGCGCTAAGGCAGTCGAAAATGCCGACAAATTACTGCAATTAACGCTGGATATCGGCGAAGAAAAACCGCGCACGGTGTTTGCGGGCATTAAGTCAGCCTATCAAGCCGAAGAACTGGTCGGCCGATTAACCGTTATGGTCGCCAACCTGAAACCACGAAAAA
>DAIRVL010000146.1:0-6462 GCA_036802845.1 Pseudomonadales bacterium
CAATACCTTTGTGTTATTCCCTGTTGTCTCCTAGAAAATATCGTGCATTCAATTCATATAAATGAGAATGTTTTGTCTGGCATCAATAGACGTCGTTTGTTATTCATATACCTATAGCCAAGGCGGGAAGAATATATTTTCGAATACTGTTTATGTAAGCATTTTAGGTGAACATTGTGCTTAATAAAGAGTGAGATAGTGTGTGGGTGCTTTTGCCTGATGGGTAAGATGAGCAACGGAATGAAAAAATAACAGGGAATAATAACAATGGATATAACCAGTGAGTATCTTGGCTTAAAACTGAAAAATCCTTTGGTGGCCTCATCTTCTCCGCTGACCGGTAATCTGGATACCGTTCGTCGACTCGAAGATGCTGGCATTGCTGCCATTGTACTGCCTTCGTTGTTTGAAGAAGAGATTGTAAAGGATCAGCGCCTGCGACATGCCGTACTCGATTTTCATGGCAGTAATTCTGTTGAAATGGATAATGCAGCACAGACAAACAGCTATAAAAGTCATCTGGATTCCTATTTGGAAAAAGTTCAGACAATGAAAAAGAGTCTGGATATTCCGCTCATTGCAAGCTTGAATGGTCATTCTTTAAGTGGCTGGATCAGCCATGCCAAACAGCTTGAGCAAGCCGGCTGTGATGCGCTGGAGTTAAATATCTATCATGTTGCTGCCAGTCTTGCTGAGACGGCGGCCGAAGTCGAAGCACGGTATGTTTTATTGCTCGATGCACTGCGGACTCATCTCAGCATTCCCATTACAGTAAAACTTTCACCGCAATACACATCACTGGCTAATTTCGTGCAACAACTCAAAGACAATGGGGCAGGGGGTGTTGTTTTATTTAATCGTTTTTATCAGCCGGACATCAATCTTGATACCTTGAGTCTGGAACCCACTCTGCAACTCTCAACGCCTGACGAAGCCCTGGAGCGTGTACGCTGGATTGCTTTGCTTTCGAAAAAAATCAATCTCTCTTTTGCGGCCACGGGAGGATTTCATCGGATGGATGAAATATTAAAGGCCTTGCTTGTTGGTGCAGATGCCGTCTATTTGTGTTCAGTGTTGCTGCAACAAGGGCCGCCGCATGTCACCACACTCTTGAGTGAATTAGCGCGCTGGCTGGAAAACAATAATCATGAATCGGTTAGACAGATCAAGGGTCGTTTGTGTCAGGAGCACGTGTCAGATGATGATGCAGGCCTCTATGAAAGGGCGAATTATTTGTCAGTTCTGGAAAATTACACACCATCGTCAATTAAGACGGTGTGAAATGGAGTGCAGCACTTGACGCATTTTGTTACCAAGTGAGCTTGGGAATTGAAAAAATTATAAAGTTTCCAGATCGATTGATAAGGTGCTTACTAAAACAGCATTTAAATACTGGTTTATGTAGTCTTCGCGACGACTCATTTCGGGCAGGGCTTGTTGACGGGCGTTGATGTCTCTGATTTTTTCAATAAGGGCTATCTGTGCCAATTCAATGGCGTGCTCCAGCGTTTGGGCGCGAACAGACAGCGCTTGGAAATCCGGTATCACGATTATAAAACTGTTCTGCTCCATGAATACCAGATAGGGGCAGCTTAAAGACTGTGACACTTAGAACCGTTGGTCGCGTCGATAACGTTCAAGAAAACTGGCGATGCGGCCAATCGCTTCTCTGAGTTCGTCTTCAATCGGTAAAAATACAACCCGGAAGTGGTTTTTGCCTGGCCAGTTAAAGCCGGTACCATGTACAACCAGCACTTTTTCCTGCATCAGCAGTTCAAGGGCAAATTTCTCATCGTTTTCGATAGGGTACATGGCAGGGTCAAGATGCGGAAATAAATACAGCGCCGCTTGTGGTTTAACGCAGCTGACACCGGGTATATCGGTAAGGAGTTTCCACGCCAGATCGCGTTGTTTGCCGAGCCTGCCTGTAGGCAGTACCAGATCATTAATGCTCTGATAACCGCCTAGCGCGGTTTGAATGGCATTCTGAGCCGGGACGTTAGCGCATAAGCGCATGGAGGCCAGAATATTTAGTCCGGAAATGTAATCGCGGGCATGATCTTTTTTACCGCTGATCATCATCCAGCCGGAACGAAATCCGGCTACACGATAGCTTTTTGATAAACCATTAAAGGAAACACACAGCTGGTTTTCGCACAAACTGGCCAAAGTGGTGTGCTCAATGCCGTCGTAAAGGATTTTGTCGTAAATTTCGTCGGCAAAAATAATGAGTTGATGTTTTTTAGCGAGTTTGGCAATTCGTTTTAACAGCTCTTCAGGATACACGGCGCCGGTTGGATTGTTGGGATTAATCACCACAATGCCCCGGGTTCTGGGCGTGATCTTACTTTCCATGTCATCAAGATCAGGATTCCAGCTGTCTTCTTCGTCACAACGATAGTGAACAGCCTTGCCGCCCGATAATGCAACCGCCGCTGTCCACAGGGGGTAGTCGGGTGATGGAATCAGCACTTCATCATGGTTCTCAAGCAAAACCTGCATGGCCATGACAATTAATTCACTGACCCCATTACCCAGATATATGTCATCAATTGATACATCACGCACCCCACGGGTTTGGTAATGTTGCATGATGGCGGTGCGGGCAGAGTAGAGACCTTTGGAATCAGAGTAGCCGACTGATTTGGCCAGGTGATGAATAACATCCCGCAGAATATCTTCCGGTGCTTCAAAACCAAAAGGGGCCGGATTGCCGATATTGAGTTTGATGATATGGTGGCCTTCTTGCTCCATTTGCTGTGCTTTTTCCAGCACCGGGCCTCTGATGTCGTAACAAACGTTTGCTAGCTTGGAAGATTTTTTGATTTCTTTCACGGGAGTTTACTTTCGTTGAGTGCGAGGAATAGGTTGTGCTTAATTCTACTCTATTTTTTGTGGTAAAGCTGTGTCCACAATTCATTGAGTATTTTATGAATACTAGGTAAGGTCGTACAGGTTTAAGTGCTTTCCATGGCTCAATGGGCGCTTGCCCGAATAATCGAATAATAATGCACAGGAGATCGAAAATGACTGTATCCGTATATGAGTTCAGCGTGCCTGATATTGACAATAAACCCCGGTCTTTGGCCGATTTTAAAGGCAAAGTCTTGTTGATTGTAAATGTTGCCAGTAAATGTGGACTGACTCCGCAGTATGAAGGTTTGGAGGCTTTATATAAACGCTATAAAAATCAGGGACTGGAAGTTCTGGGTTTCCCCTGTAATCAGTTTTTGCATCAGGAACCTGGTAATGAGGAGGAAATAAAAAGTTTTTGCTCCACGCATTATGACATCAGTTTTCCTCTGTTCAGCAAGATTGAGGTCAATGGTGATAATACAGCACCGCTCTATGCTTACTTAAAAGAAGAAGCACCCGGGGCTTTGAATACCAAGGCCGTAAAATGGAATTTCACTAAATTTCTGGTAGGACGCGATGGTCAGGTGATTCGTCGTTATGCGCCGACCGATACGCCCGAAAGTATTGAAAAGGATCTTGTGGCTTTGCTGAATTCTTGATTTGTTGAAAAGATAAATGGCTTGGACGGATAGCTTGTTCTGGTTTTCTGTCCATGATTAGAGATCAGAAATATTTTTTAGTCCATTTTTCATTTTCTTTGGCGATAAGGCCATTAACTGCTTCATCCAGTGTAGTGGCACTGTCGCTACTGTTAGTGCTGTCCTGATTTTGGCTTAAATCTGTCAGTATCTTTACTTTGTGTTCAATTTGTTGTTGTAGAACATGTTGCGGATCAAGGGAGTGGTGCTGTAGTAATTCTTGTTTGGCCCGGTGATAGAGGCTCAGCGCAAGTTGATATTTTTTATCTTTCTCTGACATGTCAGCCTTGAATAGATAGAAATCAAGGCCTGACTGACCGATGACTTTCTGCAGGTGTGAACAAAGTTGTTGTGCGTTGTTTTTATCCATTTGCCTGTTTTCATACAGTTCCTGGACGTGTTTTAAAATCACCGCTGTGGTATTGCGAATATCATTGCTTTCTTCAAGAGATTGAATTGGGCGAGTTAAATTGGGCGATGGAGTTTGTGTCACTTGCTCCAGCTGCTGTCGTATGACTTCTTGTTCGCGACGTATTTCAGTGTTATTTGGTTCCAAATTCAAAATGATCTGAAGCTCTTTTAATGTTTCTTGCAGTAAGAATTGTTTAAAAAGTGGAATAAGGTATTGCGGAGGAAAACCCTTGAGCGTGTTCTGAAATCGACGAATTGACTTTTTGTGTTGAGCGATTTCTACCGCTCGGTTGAGTTCGACCTGATCCATGCCATTTTTTACGTAAAAAATGGCCAAGAGTGCAGCGATGCTGCCCAGCGCAATAGCTAAGATGGTACTTGACCCCATGATGTTCTCTGTAAAAAAGATGGTCAGTTTTAAGTGTAGTTGAGATGCAGAAAAACAAACCCGCAGGGATGCGACTCTGTAAAGCCCCAAAAATATGGGCGAAGGTCTTGACGTATGTTTTTGTTGTTATTAATATACGCGCCTCTTGTGACAGAGACTGCGTTAAGTCCCCTTCGTCTAGTGGCCTAGGACACTGCCCTTTCACGGCGGTAACAGGGGTTCGAACCCCCTAGGGGACGCCATTTAAATCAACGCGTCATATCAGCTTGCAAAGAGTGCACTGGTTCAATGCAGTTTGTCTTCAAAGCGGGAATAGCTCAGTGGTAGAGCACGACCTTGCCAAGGTCGGGGTCGCGAGTTCGAGCCTCGTTTCCCGCTCCAATTTTTACCCTTCCCTATCTTTCTTCTTTATACCTTCTTGGCGAGTTCAAATAGGCTGGGATAATCGGTGATGATGCTGTCTACCCCCCAGGAATAAAACTTGTCCAGGTGAGTGGTATCGTTAACTGTCCATAACGAAACACTTAAACCGGCTTGATGAGCTTCTTGCACAAGCCTTGGATTGCAAAGCGTCCATTTCAAACACAAGTACTTACACCCTAGATTTACCGCCTCTTGCACCAAGTCCTTTTTTAATCGAGACGCAACCATCCCCATGGCCTGTTTGCAGTGAATACGCTTTAAGTGTTGTAAAAAAGGAATATATTGCGAGGTAATAATGCCACGCTCATTGAGTTGAAACTGCTGACACAGTGCCAGAATACGTTTGGCCGCATGGCCGCACTGCTGAATAGGCATCTTCTTGACTTCTATTTGTATAGATTCAATTTGTGGCCATTCGTCAAGAACGGCTTCAAGCGTAGGTACGCCGGTGATGTGTGGCCAGCGTTCTTGCCAGTCTGGGCCACGGGCATCAAGTTGGGCCAGTGACAGCGCGTCAAATTTTTTGACCGGCCCCTGCGCATTGGTTGTTCGATCCAGAGTGTCATCGTGAATAACAATGGCCTCGTTATTGCGATCCAGCACAATATCGAGTTCGACTCGGTGAATGCCTATTTGCCGCAGATGCGAAAAACCTGCCAGTGTGTTTTCGGGTGCTTCACCCCTGGCGCCACGGTGACCATAAATTTGCATGTTTTCTCCTTAAACACTACTTGTTTAAATGCAGAGTTCGTCTGCGTTCAAATGCTTCCCTTGCAATACGTACATCTTCAATGAACAGGGGCAGTTCATCCATATGTAAGGCTTGTGGCCCATCGACCAAGGCCTTTTCTGGTGCTGGGTGAAAGTCCACTAGAATCATATTAGCTCCGGCAATAACCCCTTGCGCGGTGGCATTGCATAGATCAAGAATTTTATCGGGTGATTGCTCGCGCGTGCCGACCGAGTGTGATGGATCAATACACACCGGCATACGGGTGAGGCGGTGAACAACGGGAACATGGGAAAAATCCACCATATTACGATGGGGTGCGGCAAAAGAGGTTTTCATCCCGCGCAGGCAGAAAATAACATGGCTATTGCCTTCGCTGGCGAGATATTCAGCGGCATTGAGTGATTCGTTTAAGGTGATACCAAAACCACGCTTGAGCAAAACCGGGTAAACGTTCTGCCGGCCAATGGCTTTTAACAGTTCGAAATTCTGGGTATTACGTGTGCCCACCTGGAGCATGACGCCTGTGGGGCGACCACAGGCGTCGAGGCACTTGTCTATTTCTTCGATATGCGATTCATGGGTGATTTCCATGGCAATGACTTTGATCTTGTATTTGCCGGCATTTTCGAAGACGTAGGGCAAACAGCCCTTGCCATGCCCCTGAAAAGAATACGGATTGGTGCGTGGTTTATAAGCGCCCATGCGGGTGCAGGACAAACCTTCTTTTTCGAGGGCGGCGAGCATGATTTTTACATGCGCTTCGTTATCGACGGCGCATAAACCGGCAAAAATATTGAGATTGTGCTGGCCGAATTCGATGCCGTTATAATGAAAAGTCGTGGTGCGTTTTTCATCTTTATGGCGTCCGAGAATACGATACTCCTCGGAAATACGTATTTGTAGTGGCATAGTGAATTTAGCCACCTGATTAGAGGTGATATGATCATCTCTAT
>DAIRVL010000147.1:0-6423 GCA_036802845.1 Pseudomonadales bacterium
TTACATTTGCTTTTCAACTTCATTATAATCGCCACAGTTGATGTTGTGCTGTGTAAATTTGATTAAATAAAAAGGAGTTGTAATGCGTACGCTGAAAAAACTAACCCTGCCTGCTGTGTTGTCACTGTGTGGAATTAGCGCGCCTTGGGCGGCGGCTCATGCTGCCGAAGGTGTGAATAACTTTGGTGCCTACGGCGAGCTGCACTACGCCAATGTACCGGCTCCCGGTGTGAATGGTGATGAACTGATTGATTTTCATCGTTTTGTCTTGTTTTTTGGTCATGAGTTCAGCGACACAATACAATTCTATTCTGAAGTAGAGCTGGAGCATGCCTATGCGGGTGAAGATGAGCCTGGCGAGGTCGAACTCGAACAAGCGTATTTGCAGTTCCAGCTGAATGACCTGTTTAGTGCCTCCACTGGGGTGTTTTTGGTGCCGGTGGGCATCATCAATGAAACCCATGAACCAAACACATTTTACGGGGTGGAACGTAACCCGGTGGAGTCACGTATCATCCCTTCGACCTGGCGCGAGGCCGGAGTGATGTTGACCGGTACACTGCCTGATGTTGGGCTGCGTTATGATCTTGCCTACCACAGTGGTTTGGATGAAGGCGCCAATATTCGCAGTGGGCGCCAGAATGCTGCCAAAGCAGAGGCTGAAAACAAAGCTGCAACCGCACGGGTTAAATATACGGCCATACCCGGTTTGGAATTAGCCGCCAGCGCGCAGTATCAGTCAAATCTGGATCAGATTAAGGGTGGCGTAAATGAGGCGATTCTACTGGAGTCACATGTGATTTGGCGCGTCGGGTCCTGGGATCTTCGAGCGCTGTATGCAATGTGGGATATTTCCGGTGATCCGGGCATGCCCTATCTTGACCAGCAACAGGGTTATTATCTTGAAGGCAGTTACAAAATCACGCCGCAGTGGGGTGTGTTCCTTCGTCATAACGACCTGCAATATAAAAGAGATGGGGCTGGTTTTGAACTGGATGAGCAGCAGCAGAATGTGGGTGTGAATTATTGGCCTCATGAAGACGTGGTGTTAAAAGCCGACATTCAGTGGCAAAACAAGGATGCAGGTGATGCGAACGGATTTAATCTGGGTCTGGGTTATCAGTTTTAAAAGTCGGTGTTTATGACAGGTAAACGCTGTAAGAAAAGTATTATCTGGTTGAGTCAGCGTCTTATAGGGATATTTTTGATTCTGGGTCGGGCGTATGCTGATGATGCGTCCGCAGCGCAAGATTTCCTTGCCAAGGCTTTTGGCAAGGAGCTTCCAGTGGCTCAAGTGTTGACGTTTACGCCAGCAGAAAAACGCGACTTAGAGGCTATTCTCCAACACCCCTTAAAGCGCCAAAGGCTGCGTTATTGGCAGCGTGGTAGTGATAGTGTCTGGATTCTTGACGAAATTGGCAAACATAAACCGATTACGGCAGGTTTCTGGTTGCAAAAGGGTGTGATTAAAGAAGCCGGTGTTCTGGTATTTCGCGAAAATCGGGGCTGGGAAATAAAACATCCCCGCTTTCTTGTCCAGTATGCGGGTTTATATCAAGTGAACAATGATCAATTGAGTGCTCAAGTCGATGGCATCAGTGGTGCCACGCTTTCAGTTCGGGCCATGGATAAAATGGCGCGTGTGGCACTGTATCTTGACAAGCATCGACTGGAGAATACGATTCCGCCGTCTATAAAAACAAGTTCAAACTCTTGAAAACAAAAGCACAGAAAGATTTCTTCCGTTTATTACTGCTGCATCGACGCATTGGTGTTGTGCTGGTGTGGATTGCGGTCTGGCTGGCAATAACAGGTGTGTTGTTAAACCACAGCGATCAACTGCAACTCAAAGACATCAAAATACATGCAGCCTGGGTGTTGAAACTATACGGTCTGGAGTCCGAGCCCATAAAAGAGGGCTATCACTGGCAGCAGCGATGGTGGGTTGAGTTGCCCGATGCCTACTATGTTGACGGGTTGTTTGTTGCCGAGCATCAGGGACATCTAGTTGGCGGCGTGGCCTTGCCAGATCTGTTGTTAGTGGCGACGCCTGACGCGGTGATTGTTTTGACCGCAGAAGGTGAGCCGGTTGAAACCCTCGGCGCCGTGCATGGCTTAACGGGTCAGTTCCAGCAACTGGGCCTGTGGAAGGGTCAGCCGGTGTTGCGAACAAGCACCGGCATGTTTATTGGCAGTACGGATGCAGTTTCTTGGCAACCGCTGTCTGCCCCTGTGAGTGCGGTGCAGTGGAGCGAGCGAGGCCCCTTGCCGTCGGCACTGATTGAACGCTTGTCTGCCACAACATCAATGACAACAAATGATGGCGAAATTACTCTGGAAAAACTGGTGCTTGATTTGCACAGCGGTCGTTTGTTTGGTTCCTGGTCGTGGTTGATGCTGGATCTGTTCGCGCTGCTTTTGGTTTCAGGTGCTGGCTCAGGTTTTGTCATCTGGTTGAAGCTGCGTGGCAGAAAAAGCCCGAGTAAATCCTAAGCGTTACGCCAGACCTAACAGATTTTATCCCCCGCGTGCTGTTTGTCAGCATGGTACGACGAACGCACTAATGGACCACTGGCCACGCGGCTGAAACCCATGCTTGTGGCCAGTTTACCCAAACGTTCGAATTCCTCTGGATGAATAAAATCCTTTACCGGGGCATGATGCGGACTTGGTTGCAGGTACTGCCCCAGAGTCAGCATGTCGATATGATGCGCCCGCATATCGGCCATGACTTCTTCCACCTCAGTGATGGTTTCACCCAGGCCAAGCATCAGTCCTGATTTGGTCGGCACTTGAGGCACGCGTTCTTTAAAGCGTTTTAACAAGTCGAGCGACCACTGGTAATCGGCACCGGGCCGCAGGGCTTTGTAGAGTCTGGGTGCGGTTTCCAGATTATGGTTAAACACGTCGGGCGGTGTTTTGCACAAAATGTCGAGCGCGATATCCATGCGACCGCGAAAATCAGGAACCAGAACTTCAATCTGGGTATGAGGATTAAGTTTTCGTGTTTCCTCAATACAATGGACAAAGTGCTGGGCGCCGCCATCGCGCAAGTCGTCACGGTCTACCGAGGTGATAACAACGTATTTCAACTGCATGGTGGCGATGGATTCAGCCAGGTGGCGGGCTTCGTTTTCATCCAGCGCCAAAGGGCGGCCGTGGGCGACATCACAGAAGGGGCAGCGGCGGGTGCAGACTTCGCCCATGATCATAAAGGTGGCCGTGCCGCCACTGAAGCACTCGTGCATATTGGGGCAGGAGGCTTCTTCGCAGACGGTGGCCAGTTTTTGCTGGCGCAGTAAACCCTTGATGCGCTCAACACCCTTGTTGCTTGACGGCAAGCGAATGCGTAACCAGTCGGGTTTGCGCAGCGGCTGTTCGGTCACGTCGATTTTAATCGGAATGCGCGCCATTTTTTCCGCGCCGCGTTGTTTTACACCGGCTTCGATTTTTTGGGGTGACCTGGGCGTTTCAGTTGGTGGTAAGGAATTAGTTGTCATAAGGTAAGTGCTTATCCAGTGGAAGGAGAACAGCATAAGCCAGTTGCTGTTGCAGGATGTCGATCAATTGTTTTTTAACCACGTCGAGCTGAATGTCCGGTACGAAGTGTTTGAGCTGGGTGACCGCAAGCCCCGCGTAACCACAGGGATTGATGGTGTTAAAGGGGCTTAAATCCATATCAACATTCAAACTCAGCCCATGAAAGGAACAACCACGGCGGATGCGCAAGCCCAGTGAAGCAATTTTGGCGCCGTCGACATATACGCCCGGCGCATCGGCTCGATTCGCCGCATTAACCTTGTAGAGCGCCAGCAAGCGAATCAGCGCCTCTTCAATCTGAGTGACCAGTTGACGTGGACCCAGTCCGCGTCGACGCAAGTCGATCAGCAGATAACACACCAGTTGCCCTGGGCCATGATAGGTGACTTGTCCGCCTCGATCGACCTGAATCACAGGAATGGCGCCGGGATTCAGCACATGCTCAATTTTGCCTGCCTGACCCAGTGTGAGTACCGGCTGATGTTGCAGGCACCACAGCTCGTCCGGTGTGTCCGTATTGCGTGCCGAGGTGAATTCCTGCATCGCCTGCCACACTTCGGTGTAAGGTTGTAAACCAAGATCTCGAACAAGCAGTGTAGTCATGGGCCTTGGGTGTTTTAAACGGTTAGTGTAATTAAAGCAGAGCCTTAGAGTACGAGCGAGATGTGTCCGGTTTCTTCTTGATGTTTCGCCAGGTCAGTGTAAAGCCCCAGCACCTGGTCTTTGTGGGTGACATAGGTATTGATGGTGATGGATTGGTATTTTCCACCACGGCTCATGCGAATCTCTAGGGTGTTGATATCAAAGTCAGGGGTGTGCGTTAACACAATACGTTCCACGGCTTCGCGCAGCGGCGCATCGGCTGGCCCCATGATTTTCAAGGGCAGCTGGCAGGGAAATTCCCATAGGGTTTCGTCTAGTTTCATCAAGATGCACTCGTAGGTAACTGTTTGCACAGCTGCTGTTTGTAAGCAAAAAACAGGGCGGCCACCTGTTTCCATAGCGGCCCTGCCTGCCCCGTACCTACTGCCTGGCCATCTAAACGGGTGATCGGTGCAAGCTCGCGTGAAGAACTGCTTAACCAGATCTCATCGGCGTTACGCAGAGCGTTCTCGCTTACCTGAGTTTGCCGGCATTCTATGTGATGTTGGGCCATAAGCTCAATTAACAAGTCCCGCGTGATGCCGCCCAGCAAATAGTGGCTTTTCGGCGCGGTGTGCACGATGCCGTCTTTAACCATAAAAATATTACTGGCCGAGCCTTCGGTGAGCTCGCCATTGCGCAACAAAATGGCTTCGTCGGCTTGCGCTTCAATGGCTTGTTGACGCAAAAGCACGTTGGCCAGCAATGAGGTTGATTTGATGTCGCAGCGCGCCCAGCGAAAATCGTCTATGCAAATGGCGGCCAGTGTTTTGGGCTGCTCTATGTATTGTGCTGAGGGTGGACTGACGGCAGTGCTGACGACCAGAACCGTGGGCGGGGTGCCTTCAGGGAAGGCATGATCTCGTGTGGCTGCGACACCCCGGGTCACTTGCAGATACAAGGACTGGTACCCTCGGCCGTTGAGATCAATCACTCGCGTCATAATGTCTGACCATTCTTTGTGACTGAAACAATTTTTCAGTCGAATGGCGCTCAGGCTGTAATCCAGTCGCTGCAAATGTTCGTCAAGACGAAAAGGATGGCCGTTATACACCGGAATCACTTCATACACACTGTCGCCAAAAAGAAAACCACGATCAAAGATGGAAATTGTGGCGTCCTGTTGACGAAGGTAAGTGCCGTTTAAATAAACAAGGCGCTGGGGTGTTGCTGGCGCGGGTGCTGAATGCATTAGAATAAGCTTTTAAACAGCAAAATAACGTAATCAATCAGCTGCTTGAAAATATTGCCTTTTTCGACGTCTTCAAGTGCGACGAGGGGGAGTGTGTTAAGAGTTTTTCCCTCAAGCGTCAAGGTTAATGTGCCCAGGGCATCGCCCGTCTTGACCGGTGCTTTGATGGTTTTATTCACCACAAAGGCTGTTTCAACCAGACCCTGTTTACCCCGTGGAATGGTTGCCAGCACATCGTCTAAAACACCGAGTTTTACTTCATTCTGCTTACCCATCCAGAGTTTGGTTTTGGTGATCTCCTTGTTTTTTTCCAGCAAGGTGAGTGTTTGATAAAAACGGAAACCGTAGGTCAGCAGGGTTTGGCTTTCACCGGCCCGGGCTTCTTCACTGGCTGTACCCATGACCACTGAAATGAGTCGCATATCGTCTTTTTTGGCCGATGCAACCAGACAGTAACCGGCATCCTGGGTATGACCAGTTTTGATGCCATCAACACTGGGGTCGCGCCACAGCAACAGATTGCGATTAGGCTGGGTAATATTGTTGTAGGTGAATTCCTTTTCTGAATACCACACATAGTGATCGGGAAATTCATTGATAATGCCCCGAGCCAGTTTGGCCAGATCGGTAGCGGTAGTGACATGATCGGGTGCAGGCCAGCCCGTGGCATTGCTGAAGTGGGTGTGGGTCATGCCGATGTTGCTTGCATAACGATTCATGTAGTCGGCAAAGGCGCTTTCACTGCCGGCAATATGTTCTGCCAGCGCAATGGTGGCATCATTGCCGGATTGAATGATAATGCCTTTGAGCAATTGCTCAACTGAAACGGTGGTGCCTTCTTTTATAAACATGCGTGAACCCTCTGCCTTCCAGGCATTGATGCTCACACGCACATCGTCATTGAGATGAATATTGTTTTTTGCGAGTTCATGCGAGGCCACGTAAGTTGACATCATCTTGGTCAAACTGGCCGGCGGTAGAGGCATGTCGCTATTGTGTTCAACAATGACATAACCACTGTTGGCATCCATTAGCAAATAGGATTTTGC
>DAIRVL010000148.1:0-6412 GCA_036802845.1 Pseudomonadales bacterium
GTCACACGCACGGTCACGGCGTAAGAGGGTTTAGTTTCAAAATCCAGCATGCCGTTAGTCAGGATAAGCTCATTTGAACCGGCTCCGCCAATGGTAAAAAAGGCTGCATCGGCACCGCCATTTATCGTGTAAGTAGCGGAATCCCCCACATCTGCATCGCTAGTCGTCAGACCGCCCACAGAGTAGCCCGCGCTGGTATCAGTGTTTTCATCAACCACGCTGGACGATAGGGTAATCAGCGTCGGCGCATCATTAACATTAACGACAGACGTTGTGGGTGAAGACGTCAAAGGCCCTTCAGACGTACCATGGCTATCGGTATAGCTCACTTGCAAACTGATTTGAGTGCCGACATCGGCATCACCCAGGGTATAGGTACTGGCGGTGGCGCCGGAAATGGTCACGCTGTTACGAAACCATTGATAAGTGAAGGCACCCAAACCATCGTCATCACTAATAGCGCTGGTATTTGCCGTTAAAATTTGATCTTCAGTTACCACGCCATCAATACTTGGCAAGCCTACGGGTGCATCGTTGACGTTAGTGATAGCCGCTGTCGGTGCGGAGGTCAGTGTTTCAGCCGTTGAATAACCATCGGTATACGTGACTTGAACGCTGATAGTGGCACCGACATCGGCATCACCCAGAACATAAGTGCTGGCAGTGGTGCCGGGAATGGCTGCCCCGTTACGCAACCACTGATAACTGAACGCACCCAAGCCATCTTCATCACTGATGCCCGAGGTATTTGCCGTTAGGGTTTGATTTTCCGTAGACGCGCCGTCAATAGTGGGTAAGCCTATCGGCGCATCGTTGGTATTGATCACAGCAGCGGTGGCGGCACTTGTGACCGCCTCATTCACGGACAACCCATCAACATACGAACCCACCACGGTAATGGTCTTGCCCACATCGGCTTGCACGGTGGTGTAAGTGCTGCCGGTGGCACCCGTTATAACGCTTCCGTTACGGTACCATTGATAACTCACCGTGAGCGAAACTGGCCCATCTGCATCAGCAAGGGTGTTGCTAGCGCTTAATATATCACCTTCATTCGGGACAAGATTATCAATGCTTACAGTGCCTGTAGGCGCTGTATTACTATTTGATACTGCTCCAGTGGCCACTGAAGTCAAAGACTCTGCTGTGCCATGACCGTCGGTATAGGTGATATCGACGGTCATGGTGTTGCCTATATCGGCCACAAGCAGCGTATAGGTGCTGCTGTTAGCACCAACATTGACGCCAGCTGACTTCCATTGATAAGTAAAAGCACCCAGGCCATCGGCATCACTGATGCCGGAGGTATCTGCTGTTAAAACTTGGCCATCCTTGAGTGTACCGGTTATAACGGGTAACCCAACCGGCATGTCATTCACATTAGCCACAGCAGCTGTAGCGGCCGACGTTAATGGCCCCTCGGCGGTGCCGTGCGCATCGGTATAGGTGACTCGCACACTGAAATTCGTGCCTACGTCTACATCACCCAAGACATAAGTAGTGGCAGTAGCACCGGAAATAACAGCACCATTACGCAGCCACTGATAACTGAACGCACCCAAGCCATCGGCATCGCTGATGCCTGAGGTGTTGGCCGTCAGCGTCTGATCTTCTGTAACCGTTCCCGTGATGGTTGGCACCCCAACAGGGGCATCGTTAACATTGGCTACCGGCCCGACGCTGGTGCTGCTCACTGACGTTGCAAAACCACCGCCATCGGTATAACTGGCCACAACTTTGATTTGAGCACCAACATCGGCATCACCCAGGGTATAGGTGCTCGCCGTAGCACCGCCGATATTCGTGCCATTACGTTGCCATTGATAACTAATCGCCCCCAAACCATCTTGATCGGCGAGGGTGTTGGAAGCACTTAATACTTGATTCTCAGTGGCGGTTCCAGCCAGAAAAACACCCCCGGTGGGGGCATCATTGGCATTGGTAATCGTAATGGCTACCGCCAAAGAATTCGTATTACCATTATTGTCGCTGGCTTTGATTTTGATGTGATAAACGTTATTGGGATTGATATCAGTGGGGCTTTCAAAATTAGGTGTGGTTAAAAAAGTGACCACGCCAGTTGATGCATTAATTGATACTTTAGCGTTATCTTCTCTTAAACTGGTAAGGCCCGTGTTATCAATGGAATAGGTAACGGTTTCAGCTGTATCAGGATTAAAAACGGTTGTTGTATAAGCTACATTCTGGTTTTCCGCTACAGTCGATGTTGCGGATGAGGTAATTGATATTGGATCATTAACATTGTTCACCGTGATGGCCATGCTGTCTGAGTCAGTCGCACCATTGCTGTCGGTGCTAAACAGAGTCAGCGAATCCGATCCATAGTAATTAAGCGTGCTCAGATAGCTCAGCGTGCCAAGTGCGGCATTAATTTGTGTCTGCGTTCCAGACAAAGTCAGCGTGCTTGAACTGTTAGCGCCCGCAGAAATCGTAGCGCCACCAGCCAAGCTAACCGTTAGCGCGCCATGACTAATGCTCAGCTGTGCCGATGACAAATTACCGTCGACATCATTGACGCTGATACCGCTAATTGCGGTTGAAACATCTTCATTCAGTGATTGCGCAACTGGGACTGTATTTACTGGCGCATCATTCACCGGATTAACGGTGATGCCACTGCTGGCTGAAGTTGTGCTGAAAGCCGTAGTACCTCCGGTACCAGGCATCTCATAGGCAATCTGGAAATTGTCGATATATAAATAATTGCTTGAACTATCTGTTACAGAAACTTTAAAACGCACCTGGGTATTGGCGGCCATGTAGCTGCTGATGTCATAACTTTGACTGCCTGCGGCGTTATTAGATTCACTAAAGGTATACAAAGTGGTCCAGCTGCCGCCGCCATTGCCGGACACTTGTAACTGGATTGATTTGCCGCCAAACAAGAAATTACTCAAATTGTTGTCATAAGAAAACGATAACGTGGCCGTAAGCGCACCACTGAGGTTAGCCTGGCGATAAATGTAATCCGATGTACTGGTGGCATTCAAACGCAATTGGCCTGTTTGAATAGTAAAATCGCCACCAGTGGCACCACTAGCATCTCCCACCTCGGTCCAGCTTTTGGCAGACCAATTTTTGGTACCATCGCTATTACTGTACGTTTGAGTGGTAAAATTATCGCGAAGGGTTTCAGTTTTAATTGTTGAGGCTGTTGTGCCATCAATGCCGGTGCTTTGATCCCAGGCATAATAGGTAATGCCATTGGTGACCGTACCGTTGTAATTGGCATTGGGTACAAAACGCACGGCATCATTTGCATCGGCTGCCAGCAACAGCGCATTGTATTGGTTCGGCGAGCCAACAGCATTCCAGGTGCTGCCATCGGTGGTGTATTGCCAGCTACCGTTGGTGTTATCAACGGCGATAATGGCAATGCCTTGTGTGCCACCGTCAACATCGCTGATCTTGCCGGCAATCAGGGCAGAAACCAGCGTACCGCTGCTGGTGGTATTGTCTTCATTAATAGCCGTAAAACTATTGGCGCCGGAAAGTACCGGAGCGGTATTAACCAGCACGGCATCGTAGCTATCTTGCAGGTCGATACTCACAGCCAGATGACTTTCGATGGCGCCGGTGACGTATTCCAGCGACCAGTCCCCACCGAGTTTTGCGCTGCCGGTGAGGTCATCTGAAGCCGCGACATCAGCGCCTGTGATCTGACTGAGTGTGTCGATAAAAAGCGTGCCATCAGAGCTTGCGGCAAGGTCGCAGCCGTAGATAAGAAAATCGCCATTTGCATTAAATGAAGACGACCAACGACTGACCTGATCGGCATTTGCCTGCAAAGCATCCGAATCAACCAAATCATTACCCAAGGCAATGACACCGGCACTACCATGACTGATCAGATGCACCGCATCCAACGCACTGTAGGTGGCAAAGAGTTCATTTAACTGCGCCAGCCCATCACGCGCCGGGTCAAGCATCACCAACTCTATATGCCGCCCTGCATCGGCTTGCGCCAGAATGTCGTCAACAATTTGCTGATAGTTCGGGGTGTTGCTGTCAATAATGACCAGCTCATGGCGCAGGGGTTCAGAAAACGCCTCGGCAGCAGACTCAATAACAGCGGCTGATACCAGATTACGCTCAGTCACACTGGTTTCACTGACGGTGGATTCTGTAACGGGCGTGGACGTATCGGTATTTTGCTCTACGGCCGAGGGTTGACTCAAACTTGAGGAGTCAGCCGTGGTGCTGACCAAGTCTTGAAAACTGTCCTCGTTGGAGGCGGGATCAAGCAAAGCACCCAGAATATCCGCCGAAAACAGCGTGCGGGTTTCAAGCGCCTCTACAATGGCTGTTCTACGTTTCGGTCCGTGTGTAGATTTCTTCCCGGTGGCGCCGTTCTTTTTATCACTCATTCTGTCCCCGTGAAATGACGGGGGCGGTATCCACCGCGCCCACAACACGTTTCGGCAAGACTCCCTCGGGCAATAAAAAACTGAGGCGACATCGCATTCCGGCCGGAATAGCATACTCAGGATTAGATAAACTCAAGCGCACCCCATAGGTGCCACTGGCGGTGTCTGCAACCCGATCCACACGCTCTACCGTAGCAACATACGCATCCGAATTTGATACTGCAGTGACCGAGGCTTTCATACCCGGTTTAACCAGACCCCAATAATCAACCGGCACAATCACTTCGACATGCAAGGGGTCCAGCTGTGCAACACGCACAACAGGTTCATCGTTAATATATTCACCCACCGATTTGAAACGATCCATCACCACGCCTTTAACGGGACTCGTCAGGGTGCGCTGCTGCAATACGGCTTTGGCACGCTGATATTCCAGCGCGGCGATACGTTGGTTGTCTTTTTCCTGCTGCACCTGAAACTCTGCCACGCGGGTTTCTGTGGTGATTTGATCCATTTCCTGTTTGGAAATGGCTGATTTTTTCAATAAAGACTGGTTACGTTGTTGGGTGAGTTGTCCCAGCGCAGCGGCTTCTTCACGCAGATGAATCGCGGCGTTCAGTTCGGAGCGGGCCTTGGCCAGCGCCACTGCCGCCTGCTCAACATTCGATTCAATTTTTACAATGACATCGCCTTTATTAATCACATCGCTGCGATCAACCGTTATTTCACCAACCACGCCGGGCACGGCACTGCCCACATCCACAACTTCACTGGGCTCAATCACGCAGTCGAGTTCAGGCACCCCTTGTTTGGCATTCGCCTTGAGGTCTCGATTCACGGTACCAAGCACGCTGTCCCCCGGCGCTGCATAGCTATTCATTGCAATCGCAGACAGGGACATCACTATCACATAAAAAATAAGGGTTTTCTTTTTCATACTTTAACTCTAGCACTCAAAAACCGGGTTTTAATTGCGCAACACAAAAATACAAAACTTGATACACATCGACATACGAAAAAAGAAAACCAATAACATCAAGCTGTCAGAAGGATAAACGGCTCAGCACCAGCTGACGTCCCAGGCGAAACCATTGATACGCCAAAGGTTCGGCACCATGATCAAAACGCACGTAGGCCCGCTCCCCCACACCATTGAGTTTTATGTTTTGCGGCAAACCCAAGTCGATGACAAACACTTTCTCAACAGCCGTCCGGCCCTCTTTATCGCTTGTATCTACAGCAATCGCGCCCCCACCCGCCGCACCCAAGGCCCGGCTGGGCAGTAAGGTGCTGCCTCCTGGTGTTGCACGCACCACAGGCACGCGCAGGGGCGTGTTCAAATGCTCCGCCAGACGCACTTCAACCGATTTCACACCTTGTTTAACCAGACCAATTCTCGATTGCGGCACCACAGCCCTGACAATCAACTGATCAGAACCAACCACATACGCCATCAATTGCCCTTGTTTTAAATAACGCCCCTTCAGTTTCCACTCCTCAGGCAGAATCAGGTTGCCGTCAACCTTGCTGCGCACCGTTAGCATGGCCGCTTGTTGCTCAAGTGACGCCCATTCAGCATCGACTGAGCGCAACTCGTCTTTAGTCATGTCCGACTGAACCCGCTGTTGACGCGATTGACCGGCAATCTGCAATTGCAATTCTCTGTGTCGCGCGCTCAGTTTGGCGATATTTCTGTTTAAAACCGGGTCACGCATCTGCGCTATCACGGTTCCGGTTTGCACCGGTGCGCCCGAGGGCAGCATGACCTCTTCAACAAAACCACTGGTGTCAGCATAAATCTGTGCCTGATCAGAAACCCACACCACACCTTCCGCCCGTGTGGTCAAAGGCACCGGAATAAACAGCAAACTCGCCATGACACCCGCAATTGCCAGTACCGTGAGCGACACGGCCCGCACACGCTGTGCGCCCAACTTGGGGTTGCTTGCCAGAAATTGAGCGCCTTTGGCCAGGGGCATAACAACTTGCATCACCAAGGCCCACACCCCCAGGGCAACGCCAAT
>DAIRVL010000149.1:0-6318 GCA_036802845.1 Pseudomonadales bacterium
CGCCAGCGCATGCCCTTAAGACCTGCTCGAAAAGGGTTAAATCGATAACACAACAGCAGCGTTGTTACTTGACTGAGGAAATACTTATTACAGGCGGCAGTGGCGGCACTTTTAGTGCCATGCGGATTGAGAAAATGCTTTCTGCCGGAATGTCGGCCGAAATACTTTGTTCAGATTGTTTGAGCGTGACCGGTGAGAGCGTGTTTTCTTGAAACATTTTAATTGTGGCGTTAGTGATATTGCCGGGTAATTGTACCGAGAGTTTTTGTAGACGTTTTGATTTATTTACACCTAATAAGATCAGCGTGTCTTTCCCTTCGGATAAGGTCGCTAATAGATCAAGCTCTGGATGATTGCCCGTATTTTCCAGTACCCACTTGCCCAGATTTTCGCTCACAAAAGTCATCGCACTGCTCACGGGTTTTTTAACGATCGTATCATTGCTGATGCTGACCAGGCCCTTGCGGTAAATGCCGTCATCCGCCGCTTTGAACCAGATCAGCTGATCAAGCTGTCCCGGCAGGCTGCTTTGGATAACCACGCTAGCCCACCACAAACTGGCAAACCAGGTATCCTGTTCGTAAGAACTCAACGACAAACCACTGGAAATGTTGGTTTGCGTGATAATTAAATCGAGTTTTTTATGCAGACGGTTTTCGTGTTTAGCCGCGAGGTTTGCTGCTGCTTCGACCGAAGCTTTATAACGACCGGTGTCAATTAAATCACGCACCATCCATTCATGCCAAGAAATGGCATCAATGAGATCACCATGGGTTGTCAGCAGTTGCTCAGCCCAATCAATGCCAATTTTACTTTCGGAACCTTCCAGCGTGGGGCCCTCCAGAAAGCGCGAACTTTCAGGCACAGCGAAATGCGTTTTATTAATAGCCGGGTCGCTGCTGTTTTTAATTCGTCCAGCGACATTTGCAAAATACGATTCAAATTCGGCGTAATCGGTATAATTCAGATTGGGCTCATCTGCCAAGGCAATGTGCGCATCAACAAGCAAGGATTGACTGGCGCGAAGTTTTAAATACGGTTGAAGAAATCCGGCAATTTCGTCAGCATCAGTTAAAACAGGTGCGCGTCCGCTTTTAGAGAGAATGACACTGCTATTTTTTAATGCGAGATCTTTTTCGTAAGTTTTAAGAAATGAAAGATCCATTTCGGGTGATTTTAATAAGGCATCAACAAAGGCGTAGTGGTTTGCAGTGCTTAAATGCCAGTTTTTAATCAGATCAAAACTACTTCTTGGTGGTGCAGTGAAGGGCATCGCGGCACCAATGGCAGGTGTGGTGCCCACAATGTTCGACAGTACGCTCACGCTCACCGTGCCCGTTTGCAAGGTGGGTGTAAATAAATTTTGGGGTGTCTGGGCAAACAAATTAGGAATACCATCAAGCCAGAAGGATACTTTTCCGCTGCTGCTCCAGCTTAGCTCCCATGTGGTTTCAGAAGCAGCTGACGCTATTTCAAGCGTATCGAATTCCCAATAGTAGTCTTTTGCAGTCAAGCTTAACGACAGCTGCTGCCCATCGTTAAGTGAGGTTAAATTAAAACGGCTGATGCCATCGTGGTATTTACCATTAAATGAAAAGGCGCGATTGGCAGGCACCTTGAAATATAATTTTCCTCCACTGCCAAGTGTAATGCTTTTATGGACTTTAACCGGCTCGAATACGCTAGGGATTGAATCGGGGAGTGATACGTTCACCGTGCGGAAGTTATAACCCGTGACATCAATACGGGTATCACCGCTTTTAGTCAGGCTGATGTTTTCAGTGCCTGGTGTATTTTCCTTGCTCAGATTCAGGCGTTTGAGCAAGCTGCCATCGGGATTTTGAATGTAAATGTGATCGTGCTGGCTCTCAGAGATCCATTCATCTTTCCATTGAACGTTACATACAACAGCGCTTGAAGCGGTGCGCACATGAAGAACGCCATCACGAATATTTGACCAGGTTTGCGCCTGTGCCACGTGTATCTGCAAGCCCAGTGTGAAAGTTAATACTATAAACAGCACGCGTTTCATAAGGACCTCTGAATATCTAAGTCGTTCGTTTCCTTTTGACATAATTGGCCACCAGTGCCAAGTCACTGCGTCTGAGGATTAACGTTTCTTTTGCCGTCAGTCCGCTTATTCTCGAATGTAAAATATACAAGCCAATAGCACCAAATAAATAGGCAATAGACGAGGCTGCCGCTACGCCTGAGATGCCAAAATGTGGAATCAGTAACAGGTTAAGCGCGATGTTAAGCCCGACTGAAACACCTGATATGACAGATATTGCGCCCGGCTTATCGTGACCGAGCAGATCAAGTCGAATCAGCGAGGCATAACTCAAAAATACAATCCCGGGCAGTAATATTAGTAAAGGTTCATATGCAGGTAAAAACGCCTCGCCAAAGAGAATATAGATCAGAACCTTGCCAAGAAGTGCGAACAGGGCCGCGCTTATTAACATTACTGTCATTAAAAGACGTAACACGATCGGTGTAACCGTATTTTTGTCGTCAGCGGCCGTGCGTAACAAAAATGAAAACAAGGGAACGATCAGTGCATTTGGAATGGTGAGTATTATTTCTGCGGCGGCCGTTGCCATAGAATAGTATCCCAGTGCTTCATTGCCAATAAAAGCACTGACAAAAATGAAATCAATACGCAGCAGTAATTTCTGGAAGAGTGTGTCGAGGTAACCACGAAAACCAAAATCAAGCAGATCTTTTTGCATGTTGGTATTTAGCGCTATAGGAAAACCACTTTTTAAAAAAAACACGGCACACAGTGAAAGGCACAACAGGCTGATAAACCAGGACCAAACAGCGGCTGTCAGCGCATTCATGTCCATAACTAACCAAAGAAATAAAAACAAGACTAAAGGTTGTAAAGATTCCAGAATGCTCATCAGATTTATTTGACTTATTTTCTGCTGCACATTAAGTAAATTCTGATAAACAATTTTAATCAGCAGGAAAGGAATGGCGCAGGCAATAAACCATTGGAACTGTATCAGCGATTCGGTATTGTCATTGTTCAGCCAGGCTTGTTGCACTACCCAGAAACTTAAAACAAACAAAATGCAACTTAATAACAGCGTAAGCGCATTCGCGTTGCCTAACAGAATTTTAAACGGTCGGGTTTTTTTGGCGGCATGATAGGATACGGCATTACTCAAACCCGCATTACCTGCAACCATAATGAGTTCGGGCAGGCTGCTTATCAGTGAAAAAAGTCCACGATCGGCAGGCCCAAGCACGCGGGCAAGAAGCGCATTCCGGCCAAGGCGAATGATAAGCATGGCGATTTTTGTCACCAGGCTTTGTCTGAATTGCTGGACCATGGCGCTGTTGGATGGGCTGTTTTCGTCGTTGTTCATGCGTTTGATCTGTCCACAAGGCGAGGGCGTGACCATGCGGCGCGCAAGATTCGATAATTCAGGCGACTCGGCTCTTTGGCCAATTCATCAGACACATGAATACGCGGCAGGCTGAACCAGTTTGTATCGGGGCCTTTAATAAGTCCTGCCCGCGTAGAAAATCCCATGTGATAAAATTCCGCTGCCTGTTGTTGGGTTTTTTTGTCGTAATCGCCATAGGGATAACACAGTGCATTAACGTAATTGAGCCGGTGTTGGGTGAGACAGTGTTTGGATTCGCGCAATTCATGCTCACGCGCTTCAGGCGAAAGCAAACTCAGACGTGGGTGGCCACAGGTGTGTGAGCCGAATTCAATACCGTGCCGGGACATGGTTTCACAGTGCGCCCAGGTTAAACACAGATTTTTGGCCTGGGAGTGGCGGTGTTCAAACAGCGCTGCTGTCAGCGGTGCTATTTTAGTGTAGTGATCCCGCTTCAGGGTTTCTATAAAATGTTCGCTGTCTGAAAAACAATCCGGTACTACACGATCTGTTTGCAGGATATCGGCGATAATTTTTTTTAATGCGTCTTGTGTGTTCTTGTCAAAGCGGCTTGAACTTAAAAAATCCCCCAGCGTTTGCCACCAGAATCCCAGATCGGATTCAATGTAGTCTGTACTGAGAAAGACAGTGGCCGGTAGGGCGTATTTTGTTAACAGCGGCAGAGCCACGTCATAATTATCGCGCCAGCCATCATCAAACGTTATCAGCGCTTGTGGACGGGCGTTTTGGCCGCGTGGGTGATGACCAAGTAGATCGTTGCGGGTTTCTATAAAACGGGACATCGTAATCACGTCAAAATGAGCGCTGATATAACGCAAGAAAATCTCGAAACTGCGGTCACTGACCACCAGACTGCGTTGAAATTGACAGGCATTAAACTCTGCCAGCGGCAGTACGCGGTGAAAAGTAAACACAAGGGTTTGTCCCTTTAAACCCTGTGTATGCAACCAGAAACCGGCCAGTGCGCCCAGTGATTGTTTCAGATGCTGTGTGCCCATCATCTGTTTTGTTCCGGAGACCAAAAAGTGAATCGCTCACCTTTTATAAACTTGGTGATACCTAAAGCCAGACCATAGCTGCTGAGTAAAGCAAAACTCGCTATGGAAAAAACTTTGGGCAGGCGTTTGCCCTGATCATATAACCCTGCTAATGCAGCACTATAAAAACCCACTTGGATCAGTAAACTCAGGCTATAAAAAGAGTGTTCACCGAGCAAGAGAATATTCACCGGCAATAACAACAGGGCAAAAAAGGGCACAAAACGGCGAATCAATTTGTGGCTGATCAGGCACAGGGAATACCAGCCAAAACGAAAGGGATTAAACAGCGAACGCCGACGCCATAAACTGGTCATGCCTCTAACCGTGACACGAACTCTACGTCGTAGCTGATTTTCTGCTTTATCTACGCCATCATCGTAAGCGATAGCGCTTTGCTGATAAACCAGTGCTTTGCCATGACACACAGCGCCGGTGCTGATAAAAAAGTCATCGGTGACGTCTTGCGGCAAGGGATCATACAGCGCACGCCGAATGGCGAAAATGCCACCGTCGGCAGACACCGCGCTGCCTAATTTGGTTTCGCTTTGGCGAATAATCGACTCATACTTGCGGTAAAGGCGATCGCCCATACCCAGGTGACGCGAGTTTTTTCGAATACTCAGGTGACCGGATACCGCACCTATTTCGGTGTGGGTAAACGGCGCCAACAAACGCATCAAGGTATCAGGCGCCCATTCGTTATCAGCATCGCTGAACACGAGAATATCGTGTGTGCAGGCTTTAACACCTGCATTCAAGGCATTCGCTTTGCCACCGCGTGGCAGGTCGAGCAGGTGTACACGCGGATCGCTGTAGCTTTTTACCAGCGTCGCGGTTTGATCAGACGAGCCATCGTTGAGCACCCAGATATCAAACTTTTCGCCGGGATAATGCTGGTTGAGTAAGGAATCGAGTTTGGTGCAAATGTAGTTTTCTTCGTTATAGGCTGCCACAAGAATACTGGCATGGGGACAGTCTTGCGTTGATTGCGGTAATGACTGGAAACGATTAACCAGCGGTGATAGCGCAATCAATAACAGAGGATACCCAACATAGCCATAGAGGCAAAGGCCGATAAAAAGCCAAAAAATTAATTCCACGGTTTTTGTTTCCATTGTTGAATTTCAAAGGCTTCTTTAATAAGCGAAAATCCCGCTAGATGAAAGCGTAGCCAGTACAGTGTTGTGAATTGGGCCAGACGCACAGGTGGCCAGCGACTGGCAGCGTGTTTGAGGCTTAACACAGTGCTGGGCGCGAACCAAAGTAGCGCGAAGCAAACGCTGCTCTGGTTCGCATGCACCATATAAAAAAGCGTTAACAGCCCCAGTGGCCAGTGTAAAACGGCTATCAAGGGAAAACGTAACAGACGAAGGCTGATGCCTTGATGTTGCATCAGACTGATATGTGAATGTTGTCGCCAGTATTCTTTTTGACACCACTCCCTGAACGTTCGCTCATAACCCAAATGCACAATATTCACACCAGGCACAGAAAACACATTGGCACCATTGCGAGACAGGCGCATCACAAAGTCTTTGTCTTCACCGGTGATAAGCCGTTCATTGAAGCCGTTAACGCGTTCAAACCATAGTCGTGAAACCATAAGATTGCGTCCGGGCAAGGCATCAACACGTTGCATCTGGGCCCGACGTGCCTTCGTCCTTTGTCCCCATATGCGGGCAAACCAGGGCGCGTGGTCTGGCACGGAATCAACAAAACCCACCGCATCGACAGTGCTCAGGTCGCTATAACGATCAAGGATAACAAACCAATCCTGTGGTACTTGCATGTCCGCGTCGAGAAAAACAAGATACTCGCCACTACTCAAGCGGGCACCCTGATTGCGCAAGGCAGAGATG
>DAIRVL010000150.1:0-6263 GCA_036802845.1 Pseudomonadales bacterium
GAGCAACTAAAAGTTGGCATCTATGGCAAACTGAAAAAACTCGACACCCCCCTGACTGAGGGAGACCATGTTGAGATTTACCGCCCTATCATCGCCGACCCTATGACTGTGCGACGTCGTGACCGCTGAACACAGCGTTTATCCTTAACGTTAATTGATCAATAACACTGCTTTTGATCTGTACCCAAACATCGTTCGCCAAACCATATGGCCCGTTAACAGACTAATATGCACAGCTGCAAGTGCATAATTCACCGCAAGTATGTTTTTATTTGACAACGATCAATGCATATGTTCTGGTAGCCTTTATTCTCTAACGTAACCTTTGGTGGAAAATAATCAACCTGAAGGCAATGACCTTGCAACTGCAGGGCAACTTACGAGGAGAATCACCCCTCATCTCACACGTGTAAACCAAGGAGTTCCTATGGCATTTACAGATCTTTCCGATCTCTATGGCGCCATTAATGAAGAAGGAATAAATCTGGTCGTGCATCATCTTATGCGACTACGACCCTCTCTCTTTAATTACGGCACCGCATTTATCGCACAAAATCCCGACTTATTGTGTCATAAAATTGATGCAGACCCGATGGTCTACAAAAGAAACAACCCACTACTCACCGTTGAAGCACCCCTTCCTGTACTTGGCACGAATGGACTCGTTGGACTCAATTATTGTGTTCAACTGGTCGATATGAAAATTGACTTTCATCCCGGCAACAGCATCACCCTTCCACCTGAACTCGGTCAGTTGAAAAAACAACAATTTGCCCTCAGCGCCAAAGCCTGCGTTGGTTTAGGTTGCCCCGATGAAGAAACCCTGCGGGGTCTGGAAAAGGTATTTGATCGAATCAACACACCGATCTTTGTTGATGATTATGTCAACACGGGCAGTCTAACGCACGTGCCTGACCGGCCCGCATCATCCGACAGGAATCTAAAACCCATTGTGGTGCCCACGCGCAAACTCAAATGTTTCTGTCTGGAAGTGTTTGCTGTGGGCCATATTGAAATCAATCAATTGGGCAATCGTTTTATTTTCAAACCCAAACTTGATGGCCTCGAAATTGTTGATCTACGCCCCCAGGAAATGGAAGACGCCATCGAATGTTATGTCGCTTCTGTTATCCGGCTGGGATTATTACCCCGGCTTCAGGTGGCCTTGGAAAAAATCGTGCTCGATCAAATGAGCGACATTCTCACCGTCACTCTCAAACCCACACCGGGCCTGCCAAATAATCCGGCCATTGAAGGCGACGAGTTAAAAGCCTTTATCAATATGGAGATTTCATAACATGAGCCACTTTACCGTAGCTTCTTCTGAAGCGGCCGTCAGCAAATTATTTGAAGGCGTCCGCGATGGTTTTTCTGTTGATGAGTCAGACAGCGTTAACTTTGGCCCCTTTACTGCCGGGTATGATGTCGGCTTTCACCTCGAAGGCGGCACTGTTGATTTACAAAACAACGGCGACATTCTCATCAAGGAACTGGACATCAAATGGGATAAATTACGTGTTTTCGCCGGTATTGATATTCCAGAATTATGTATTGGTGGTTTTTGCATCATCCCCTCGCCGTGGGGCTGTGTGCTGCGCGCGCCACGTATTTGCGTATTCGATGACAACCCTGACCTAGGCATTGATCTGGATTTAAGCGGTCTATTAACCTCGGAAATTTCCATAGCCGCCAAACCAAAATTGAGCTATTTTATCGATCCTGCCCGCCCCGCCGGCATGAGCTGGCTCGATGCCGAAGACGCTAACGTGGCCAATAAATGGCAACTTTTTATTGACCCCGATTGGGTGGATATCGATGTGTTTGATTGGGCCGATATTGTCGGCGACTTGCTTGATGACGCCATCAACACCGCCGTTGATGATCTGTTATGGTTTTTACCCGGCTGGGCAAAAAGCCTGATTCACGCCATTCTTGGTCCGGTGGTAGATTTGGTGCGGGCCATTCTCGATATCGGTGACGACATTGATGAGTGGTTATCTAACCTACTGGGCGTAAGTTTGGGCTTGTTTGACTTGATAATCACCCTTGTGGCCGATTATTTTGCCGGCAAAACGCCCCTGCTTTCTATCGAAGATCCCTTTCCAATCATGCCTTACAAAAATGGCCTCATTCCGGTAAAACTGCCGATTGAACAACTGGGCATCACCATTAATGACAAAGAAATGGTCCTTGCCGCCACGTTAGGAGCGAGCTTATGAAAGCGCAGATTAACACCCATCTTTTCACACAAACACGATTTGATAGTGGCGCACTGACACCCTCAAATTTTGTCGTGCACCCCTTTGCAAACTGTGGTCAGTATCAAGCCGATGTCAGCCGGAACGGAGGGTTTCTTTATTCGTTTATTATTGATGTCAGCGAACGGCACCCGGAAAAACAAATTTCGCTTGATCTTGCCCAGCTGGATGCAAAACTGCGTACAGCAGATCAACACGACTGCAGCTGCGGTCCTGATCATAATCTATTTACGCTCGCCGAAAACGGCTACGGTTTGTTTTATGCCAGCAAGGGCTCCGGTGGTTACAGCGTAAAAGTCCATCCACTGAGTGCCGAAAAATGTGATCATGCTGAAATTTTTGATAGCACCGCGCTTACAAATGATGATCTTTTTGGCATCACTTTGTTGCGCCCCGGTGACTACCTCCTGCGGGATGCGAAAAACAAAATAGAATGCAAAATTCATGTGGCCGAGGTCAAACCCGGCAAGGAACCCTACCGACCACCCGAGGCATTGCATGTGGATGCCGAATCAATCAAAAAGGCTGGTGCTCAACTTAAACTGCTTCAGGCACAAGGATTGGTTGTTCGCTGCGCGGGCTTCAGTCGTATAGTTATCGAGTATAAAAGTCCAACAGAACCCACCAACAAAAAAACAGGCACAAAAGCAAACCAGCCACTTAAAGCGGCTGTAGCAAGCTGGAAAAAAACCGGGGTGAAGCGTTAATACGGCATAACGTGCGGCAGTTCCTGGGCCAGGTTTTTTACTTGACCCAGATCAAGCTTTCCGCACCTTTCCTTCCTGACCTGCAACAAACCCGGATAGCATCGTTTATGCTGCGCACGGTGATTAATTAACAGGGAGGAAGCCATGTTATATCTGGTCTTTGTTATCTTCGTTATCGTGTTTCTGGGCGGGCTCTTTCTGGCCTACCAACACTTCCAGGAAAACGCTGTGCCGATCTCACTGGCAATGGGCCATGGTGTCGGCGGCGCACTGGGACTGGTAATTCTTTATTTCGTCGCGAGTAATTTAGGCAGCACTGTCCTGTGGGTGGCTTTTGGACTCTATGTCCTGGCCGCAGTGGGGGGCTTCACCTTGACGACACACAGTCGTTTTATCGGTGACGGCGCGCCAAAAGCAATGATCGTCGGACACGGCTTGGTAGCCGTACTGGGTTGTGGCGCATTGACCTTGGGAGTCTGCGGTGTCTTGGCAGGCTAATCTCTCTATGGTTCAGAGGTGTCGAGAAGTCGGCACTCATTGATTGCAGCTTGTTTTCATCCGCTTTAACAACTTTCATAAAAATTCGTGTGTATTATTTTTCTACATTTGTTCTACGTTAAAAAAGGTCAAAAAAGTATAACGTCATAAACAAACTGCCTTCTCATCAATCACAGTGTGACTTTATTTTATTTTCTTCGCAGTCAGGCTCCATTTCGTTTTCTTTCACCTCGTTCAAAATCTGAAAGCCACCACGCAGCACCACAAGGGCAATAGCAAAACCAATAACAAGATCGGGGTAGCGACTGCCCAGCGCCCAAACCAGCACACCGGACAAGATTACGCCTGCATTTGCAATAACGTCGTTTTTTGAAAAAATCAGTGAGGCACGCATATGGACACCCTCACCCCGGTGTTTTGCAATAAGCGTCAAACACGTAACATTAGCAATCAAAGCAATAAATCCTACGCCCATCATAAGGGTACTAACGGGTTCGCTGCCGAGCATAAATCGTCGCAGAACATCCGCAAGCACCAGCAGAGCCAGACCAATTTGGACAAATCCACTGAGTCTGGCAGCGCTGTTTTTTAATTGGCTGCTTTTGCCAATTGCGTAATAACTAATGGCATACACCGTAGCATCAGCAAACATGTCGAGTGAATCGGCAATAAGCCCGGTTGATTGCGCCAGCAGACCCAGCGCCAGTTCCAACACAAACATAAACGCGTTAATGCCCAGAACAATCAACAGCGTTTTCCGCTCCTGCTCGTTACGCGCTTCCATTTTACATTCGCAACCCGCCATACAAACTCCCGACCAGACTGAATCTCAATTTTTCCAAGAGCAAGGTATTACTGTTTTACCACAGCCACAGCCACACCCAAATCAAGCAACATGGCACGCACACTCTCGCATATTTGATTACGCACAGCCCGGTAATCATCAGGCGACAGATGTTTGGGGTCAGGCAAAGCCCAATCGGCTCGCTTGCGGGCCCGAATCCATGGACACTTATCCCCACAACCCATGGTTGCCACGAAATCAAATTCAACATCGGGTAACTCGTCCAGGGATTTTGAACGGTGTGTTGACAGGTCATAAGCCACTTCGCGCATCGCCTCAATGGCCTTGGGATTCACCACACCCGAAGGCTGCGAGCCCGCGCTGAATGCTTCCACCTGTGCCCCCCCCAGCAAACGCGCAAAGGCCTCGGCCATCTGACTTCGATTGGAATTTTCAACACACACGAATAAAACGCGTTTAATGGTTTTCATAGAAACTTCCGTAAATTCAATTCACAACCAGTATCAAGCTATTGAAAAATAGCTAATGGACATTAACGCAGAGGGATTTAAGAAGCAATAATCCAAGAGTAATGGATTTGCGTGAATGTCTTATGTTCCTGAAGGGGCAAACTGAAGTTTTGGATAGTGATCTTTCTATCAATGATAGATACAAACCTCACCCTGATTTAAAAGATAAAACGCTCATAGTAGTGATGCTAATCGGGCTTGTGTTTTCTCATACATGAGGGGCTTCGTTTGCAGTTAGTTGAAAGGCCTTGACAGTTAACGCTCGCCATAAATGGCGCCAAATTAAGAGCAACTGTGCGATAAATAACGAGCCGTATCGTACTTTACAAACAATTCGATGTTCGTCATTTATTCTACGTGACCACTAACCAGCCAAAGCATGCTTAAGTAACTCCGGCTTGCCAATGCCCGAAAAGGGTTGCCGCGTAATTTCTTTAATTAGATCTGAAAAAGCAAAAAATCATCGCACCGATCATACATCGGCTTTTGATCGAAGCCGGTGCTGAGCCAGCTGAGTCAGGGTGATGGCTTTTGCCACTTCGGCACTTTTTGAAATATGTTTCAGCAACAATTTTTTAGCGGCATCAACGTCGCGTTTTTTGAGCAAGGATATAATCTCGTAATGCTCAATATAGGTTTGACTGATACGATCGTATTCGGTGAAATCAAGCCGTCTAACGATGTGTATGCGTTCATTCACATCGGCCAGATAACGCGCCAATACCGGATTCCCCGCGCCTTTGGCAAGTTCAAGATGAAACGATGAATCTTTGGCGACCATGGATTCAACGCCAGGAGGTTCTTTTGGTATAAATTCCGGGTTCCAGATTGCCGCGAGTGCATCCAGTTGTCGATCTGACATATTCAAACCCGCCAGCTCAATTGCCATTAACTCCAGCGCGATTCGCACCTGGTAATAATGATTAATTTCTTCGATATCAATTTCACGGACAAAACAGCCGAGTTTGGGCAGGATGCTGACATAACCTTCTGTGGCCAAACGTTGCAACGCTGCACGTACCGGTGTGCGACTGACCTGAAATTTAGCAGAGAGCTCATGCTCTGTGACGCGCGTTCCAGGGTATAACGCAAAATTCAGAATCATGTCTTTTAATTGCTGGTAAATAGTTTCTGTGGTTGAAGCGGGCGCGTGCGACATAGGACATCCTGAAAAGTCATTCACCCTTGCGAGTATATTGCATGCACCATTGTATGCAAGCCAACGCGCATCGATGGTGCGCTGATAATGCACTTCACCCCAAGGTTTCACGTTGGAAAACATTCTAGGCTACTGATTTTCAATACTATTACTGAGCAGTGCTTTAATTGGCCCATTGATTGCATTTCTTATTGTATACATCAAAGGATGCATGGAATCCTTAATAAACGGGAGTAAAAGAAAGACGCATCGCTTTTGGTGCGTTTATTTAGCTCCTTCTACGTGGGAAATGAAAATGATGATCTCCATCGAAGCACAACCCTACCC
>DAIRVL010000151.1:0-6248 GCA_036802845.1 Pseudomonadales bacterium
CGATGCAAAAATGTCACGCATTATGGATGGTTTGATGTTAGGCATCACCATGCTGCATCGGTACTTTAATTATGTGAAATATATCGACCAAACACTGCCGGAATTATTGTTGCCAACCATTAATGACATCCGTTTGATTCGTGGCGATATCGCTTTGCCTGAAAGCCTGTTCTTTAATTTTGAACGCGAAAATCATGTGCCTGAACTGCGAAGTCTGGTGAAGAAGTCATCCTTGATTATGCCCAATGAAGCCGATTTGAGGCGACTTCGGCACATGTATCAAGTCGGACTGCTGGAAATTATTCGAGATAACGAAGGCGGTTTTCGTTTAATGAAACGCGCGCTCGACAGAGTGGAAACCATCTGTGGTGATACACCGGCCGCTGAAATATGGCCGCTGGCTCAAACCGCCGTTGAAGCCATGGTGATGGGTAATGTGGCACTGACACGCCCGCGAAAATTACTCTTTGCCTGGCTGGATCGGGAGCTTAAATTGTTGAGTTTGAATGGCCGCGCGTATCTGGAATCACCGCCCTCTGCAGATCTTGTGAAAGAGCTGTGTTATCTGATAGCGATCAGCAGTGAGGGTTGTGCAAATATTAAAACCAAAAAAGAGGTTCTGAAGCTTAATAAACACAGTCATAGCGATGCCGCACTGCAGCTTGAGCGCGACTACATGAGCGGCCCGGATGGTTCGGTAGTCCACGCCGTGTGTATTGCCGTGAGCGAAGAGCTGGTCAAGCTCAAAGAAATCATTGATGCACTGTGCCGTGGTAATGTTGTTGATACCAACGACGACGTTATTATCTTGCTGGAGAGTGTGGCGCAAACCTTACTGGTTCTTGAAATGAATGAACTCAGCGATGAAATTAACGACATGATTCGGCATGTTAAAGCCTCGCCCACGCATGAGGTCGATACAGACAAAATAAAAATCTATGAACCGGTTATTGATCTGGTACTGTCAGTTGAAAACCAGATGGCAACCTTGCTTAAGGCTGGCCGTATGGCGAAAGCCACGTCTCATCAAACAATAACAAAAGAAAAAATCCCTTTAAGTATTCTGGATGAAGTGAGATTGATTGTTTTAAACGAAGCACGAACTGCATTGTCGGTAACCAAACAAGCACTCACGTCTTATATGGATTCGGGTTGGGATGTGCTGCATCTGAATACCGTTCCTAGAGATTTGCACAGCATTTGGGGCGCGCTGTATTTTCTGCGAATTGATCGTGCGGCAGCGATTATTTTTCAAACGGAACAGTGTGTACAAAAGCGCTTATTAGCGGATAAGCACGTGCCCCCCACGGAGAATGAAATTGAAACGCTGGCCGATGTGATTACCGGCGTGGATTATTATCTGGAAAGTATGGTGATGGATAAACCGCTTGGAGTGGGTATTCTTGAGGTCGCTGAAGAAGGTCTTGGTTTGCTGGGTTATTCGGTAAAACAGTGATGTTGACAGATAAACATGCTGGAATGCCAGATGAGATAAAAATCCCACCGGTTTTTAATAGTGCGGGGGAATTTCATTGTGAGCGAGCGGGCTTGATGCGCGTTCATTAAGCGTTTCGACCTTATCAAAAAGATGTTTGCACAGTCGTTCAAGCGCTTCTATTTTGAGTTGTTGCTGATACAGCGCGTCATTAATACTATCCACATTGTCCTCCAGAAATACGATTTTAGTTTCCAGAGTGAAGATCTGTTCGGCGGTATTTGCTGTCATGGGGTTTGTCTCTAAAGAGTGTCTTGTTCTGACTTGTTTATAACTATTTATCCTGTATCAGTGCAATAACCACAGCCTAAAGTTCACGCGCCTCATTAAACCAGCGTTGCGCGGTGTCAGCAGCAACAGGGCCTATGCCATTGTGTGCTATCCACGTCTGGCACGTTTTTTTGTTGTTTTGTACAAATTGCAGCACCACTTCAACCAGATTCAGGTGACCTGAATAACCTGCCCGCGTGCGAAAAATACTTGTAATTCCCGCCAATTGATACGCGCTGTTTCCAGGGGGATAAGCGCACGTTGCTGTTCGGGTGTGATGTCATGCGTGGCAGCAGTATTGGTCGAAATAAAAAAGTGGTGGGTATTATCCCTGATTTTTGGAATAAATAAAGGAGCCGATCTGCACCTTGGCTACACTGAAATAAATGGAGCTAATTTTATTTTTGAAGAGTGCATTATGTTGAAACTGTTAGGTCGTGTGCGTTTTATCACGCTAGCCACGGTGCTGGGATTTATTTGTCAGGGTGTATTGGCGCAATCAAATGCCTACCACGAGCAACAATTTTCAGGCTCTTTGATCTCAGTGCCTGTGCCAAGCGGTTGGGTGGCAGAATATCAGGAATTAGGTGATGTGGTTGTTATCGGTGATGGTTTTTCAAAAGGTTTTTTAATGGCTATTGGACCGGATCAGGTTCCATCAGAATACCTGCGAAACACACTTCTTGATATGGGTGCGAATGAGCTGGTCAGTAAAGTACGCACGGTTCGTTTGGCCGGATATGATGCGGCCGTGGTTGATAACTTTGGTATTGTGCATGAAAAATACGTCGCGCTGAGGAAATCAGGCGTATTGCTGATTATGTACGGCACCACCAAAAATGAGCCGGAAGACTTAACGGCCTATCTGAATATTATCGTCGATAAAACAAGAATTAATCCGTCGGATTATCCTGACTCTCTAACGGGGCGTTACAGCGTGGAAGCCGTGTCAGATGCAGCGAATTCCACTCACACAATGCCAGCATTGATGACAATATCCTTAAAAGAACAGGTTTTCTTAAATGCCAATGGTGTGTACGGTGACTCGGGTGAACAAAAAAAAATCGGACAAACAGACACGCATAAGTTTACCGCTTCCTGGGTGCGACGTGGCAATCGTTTAATTATTCAGGAAAATAACAAACAATTTGTGAACTACCTGATTACGCCCAGCAACGAGGGTTTAACCCTGATGGATCAAAATGGCGTGGTAAGCCACTGGATTCGTCAATAAATCAAGCAGGGTTATTTTACTAAAGCGTAATGATTAAACGCATGGCATGCAGATGCAAAGGTGCTTGATCAATATGTTGTAATACCATCGTTGTTTTTTCGATCATGAAATCAACTTCGCTTTGGCGAATAAGCGGGTTTTTATCCTTGAGCGCACATAAGCGCTGACACTCATCGTTAAGTGTGTTGGCCGCGCGCAGGTGACTTTGTTGTTTGCGTATTTCAGCAAGGGGTTCTGCGCAGGACCTTGCTGTTTTTAATAGTTTTTTAATCACTTGTAATTCCGATTTAACGATGGCACGTGCGGTTTCTTTTTGCAGATTATTTAATCGGGGTGACAGCTGCTCAAAGCTGACTTTATCGGCCAGATTATTTCCTTTGTCATCAATCAATACGCGAATCACTTGCAGGGGCAAATAGGTGTTTGCCTGATAAATAGCCGGCGCCATGGTTTCGAGTGTGAAAATAGCTTCAAGTAGCAAGGTGCCGGTTTTGACATTGGGTAGTTTGAGTGTGGTGAGCGCTGTATTCCCTTTTTCCTGGCCCAGTATCAGTTCGATGATGCCTGTGGTCATGGGGTGGTCAAAACTAATAAATTGCGCGTCCTCGCGCGAAAGGGCTGTTGTTCGTTCGAAACTCAGCGTAATGCCTTCCTCAGGAAGACCGGGAAAGTTCGGAATACGCATGTGCTCGCTGGGATGCGCAATCACCGTGTTTTGGCTACCGTCGTCATGGGTCACGCCATACAGATCAAAAACCCGCATAAACCAGTTTTTTAAGGTCGAATCCTCTTCAAGCGTTGCGATGTTCGATAATAAGGCCAATTCTTTGGCCGATGAATTTAATTCAAGCAGCGGATCGCGGCCTTCTTCCAGTTGTTTTATGAGTTGATTATTTTGTGCGTGCGCCGCCTCAATAAAGGCGTTAAATTTATGATCACCTTCGCGGCCAAAGAGAAAATCATTGAGCTGTGCTTGATATAATGTTTGCAAGGTGTTGCCGGTGGCGTTGGCGTGTTCGAAAGCATCCAGCGCCTGGTGATACCAGGTAAACAGTTTTTCCTGTGGGTGATTGATAAAATAAGGCACATGAATTTGAATGTCCTGTGTCTGACCTATTCGGTCCAAACGGCCGATACGCTGTTCAAGCAAATCAGGATGCAAGGGTAAATCGAACAGAATCAGATGATGGGCAAACTGGAAATTACGGCCCTCACTGCCTATTTCAGAACAAATGAGAATTTGGCAGTTTTCTTCCGCATCAGCAAAAAATGCCGCCGCACGGTCACGTTCAATAATGCTGAGATTTTCATGAAATACAGCGGCATGAATACCGTGTTTAACGCGCAGGCCGACATCAATGTCGAGCACGGTGCTGGTATGGGCACAAATCAATACGAATTTTTCATGACGGTAACGTTTTAATAAGGTGACTATCGCCAAAAATCGTGGATCAAGGGCCCACCATTGTGTGGCTTGAGTGTCCTGAAGGGCCATTTCCGGGTAGAGCAAGAAGCGAAGCGCCTCTGCGTTTGCCAGACTGTTTTTGGTTTCAGTCTTGATCCAATCGTTTGGGAATTCGCAGGGAATGGGTTGTAGTTGTCGCTGGGAAAATCCTGCGATGTTTTTTCGGGTGTTTCTGAATAAAATACGACCGGTGCCGTGCCTGTCAATCAGTGCTGTTAGAAGTTTGTCTGCATGTGAATCCAGGGTGTTGCTGTTTGATTCAGCAGCGTCTTGATAGGCCCGCACACTCATCCGGTCAAGCAAGAGCGACAGTTGCTGTTCGGTTTGTGAATCAAGCATTTTGCGTTGCACAATAGCTTGCGCATAGCGGGCAACACTCTGGTAGTGTTTTTCTTCTTCCAGAAACGTAGCCAGATTGTGAAAGCGCTGGGAATCAAGCAGCTTGAGGCGTGCAAAATGGCCTGCAGGACCAAATTGCTCAGGGGTCGCTGTGAGCAACAATACGCTGGCAATGTTATTCGACAGTTGATCAATAAGCTGATACGCGGGTGAGGGCGCCTCCTCTGACCACTGTAAATGATGGGCTTCATCAACAATAAGCATATCCCAGTGCGCTGCAGTTAATTGCGACTGCCATTCAGGGTGACTGAGTAAAAAGTCGAGGCTGCATAAAATCAGTTGCTCGGTTTCAAAGGGATTTTCGTCGCTATAACTTAAGCAGCGTTCTTCATCAAACACGCTGAATAACAAATTAAAACGACGCGCCACTTCAACCAGCCACTGATGCAAGAGGTTTTCTGGCACAATAATCAGGGCGCGTTCAACCACGCCGGTGCAATGTTGGTGATGAAGAATCAAACCGGCTTCAATTGTTTTACCCAGGCCCACTTCGTCAGCCAGCAGAACGCGCGGCTGATGGCGTTGGCATACGCTCTGGGCAATATGAAACTGGTGAGGAATCAAACTGATTCGCGGTCCAACGAAGCCTTGGCAGGATGATGCCAGATAGGCAGCGTGCAAGCCCAAGGTTTCGTAGCGTAATTCAAACCATTTGTTTTTATCAATTTGCCCGCAGAACAAGCGACTGTCGGGCGTATGGAATTGCAGGTGGGCATCGAGCTCTGTTTCAAGAAAACCACTTGAATAGTCGGTATGACAGTCCTGCTCAGTCAGCGAGTCAGCGCATGGTTCAACGTAGTAATGAACAAGTCCTTCATGCTCGTCACGATTGAGCACCAGAAAGCGCCCGCCTTTTTTGTGCGAAATTTCTTCGCCGATATCGTAGGTGACACGCGCCAACGGCGCGTTGCGTTTTGCATAACTGCGAACAATTTCCTTGGCCGGAAAGGCCACTTCAACAAGTCTTGCATCAACATGAATAATAATGCCCAAACCCAAAGAAGGTTCGGGTTCACTGATCCAGCGCTGACCTACGATATAGTCCATGATGCTCCGTTAAAGTTGACGATTTGCCTGGACACATTCCATGCGAGTGTGCCGAGTAAAAAACAGGGGCGGATAATACCTGATTTATCACGTTGATTCATTACAACGAGGGTAATAAGAGCGTACGTAAGGATAGTGAATATTGACGTGTCAAATAGTTAGAGGTCGTGGGGCAGCTTGCTGAATTAAACAACACGAAGATAAAAAAAGTTACTTGCTAAGGCAGTTTCACATTAGTACCATGGAAGTGCAATTAGGCTAGCCCGTCGATAGGGTTATATAATTTCCCATAAAATTAATTATTATAATTTTCAATGCACCAACCAAGGAGTCCATCC
>DAIRVL010000152.1:0-6159 GCA_036802845.1 Pseudomonadales bacterium
CCGCCCCAGTCAATTTTTCTGGCCAAACCTCGCGAGCAAGTGCAGTGGGCACTGTATTATCCGCCGGTGCTGGCTGCGGGTGAGTCATCGGGTGCAATAGTTCATGCTGCGCACTTAATGGCCGTGGGGCGAGTCGACGAGGCGCGTCCAATCATCGAACAGCAGATTAATACAGAAAAAAATCCTGCCAAGGCCTATGCCTTACGGGCTGTGTTGAATGTGGTGCAGGATCACCTTGATCAGGCATTGATCGACGCCGAAAAAGCCGTGCGTCTGGAGGGCGGCAGTGCGGGTAGCGTTGCGCTGTCCTATGTTTTGCAGGCGAAATTTCAGCTCATAAAAGCTAAAACGGTGTTGCAGAACGCTGCGGCAAAATACCCCGCTGATGCACTGATTTGGTCACGCCTTGCCGAAGTGGAGCTGATGCTGGGCAATCGTGGTGAAGCCATCATAGCGGCGCACAAGGCCAGCACATTGGCACCAACGCTGGCGCGTAGCCACGTAGTTCTGGGTTTCTCCGAACTAGCCGCCTACCATAATGACAGTGCGCTGGCGGCATTCCAGCGAGCGATTCAACTGGATTCTGCCGATCCGCTTGCACATCTTGGCCTGGGTCTGGCGACAATCAGTGCCGGCGACCTGCATTCAGGACGCCAACACATTGAAGTGGCGGTGAGCCTTGATGGTTCGAGCGCACTGCTGCGTGCTTACCTGGGCAAGGCCTATTTTGAGGAAAAACGCAGCCCGCTGGACAAACAGCAGTTTGACATTGCCAAAATGCTGGATCCGAACGATCCAACCGCATTTTTATACGATGGCATTCGCAAACAGACTGAAAACAAGCCGATTGATGCGCTTGCAGATCTGGAGCAATCCATTGCACTGAATGATAATCGCGCCGTTTATCGCAGCCGCCTGTTGCTCGACAAGGATAGAGCCGCGCGTGGCGCAAGTCTGGCACGGGCCTATAACGATTTGGGCTTCATCCCCTTGGGTGTGAGGGAAGCCACGCGTTCTATCACCACCGATCCGGCCAACGCCGCCGCACACCGTTTCCTGTCCGATGTTTATCAGCACGAGCGCCGCCGTGAAATTGCCCGGGTAAGTGAATTGTTCCAGGCGCAAATGCTGCAGGAGTTAAACATCAATCCGGTCCAGCCCAGTAGCAGCGAGGTAAACCTTAACATTGTCACCCTGGGCGGCCCTGCCAGCGCCGGGTTTAACGAATTCTCGCCTCTGTTTCAGCGCAACGAGACCCGGTTTAACCTGTCGGGTCTGGGTGGCAGCCAGGGTACACGCAGTGCAGAAGCCGCAGTGTCAGGGTTGTATGACCGTTATGCCTTTAGTCTTGGCGCACTCAATTACGACACCGAGGGCTGGCGGCCTAACAATGCTCTTGAACAGGAGGTGTACAACGGGTTTTTCCAGGCGGCTTTAAGTGAGCAGGTGACTATTCAGGCTGAATTACGTCAACGCACATCCACTGAGGGCGATCTGGCTTTTAATTTTGATCCTGACGATTACCAGGCCGACAAAACCCTAAAGCGTGAACTGAAAACGGCGCGGCTTGGGCTGCGTTATTCGCCTGTGCCACAGAGCCATTACCTGCTGTCCTATAGCGATAGCCAGCGCGAAGAACAGGTCAGTGAAAGTCAGTTGCAGCCACCGGTTGTGGGCATCACCACCTTAAGCAATACCAGCGCGGCGGATGAAGCGGCGAAGCAATTCGAAGCCCAGTTTCTGCACACGCTGACGGCGATGAATCTGGTCGTGGGGGCGGCGTGGAGTGAATTGGATCGTGTTAACAATATCAATCTCTCGGTGGACGATTCAATCATCGGTAATCTGTTCGCGCGGGCTGGTCAGGAACAATCGGACAGCACGCATCCGCGTGTTTATAGCTATCTGAATATCCGTTCAGGACAGACTGCGACCTGGACCCTGGGTGCAAGTTATGAGCGCTTTGGGCAGGGTGATTTCAAGGAAAGCGAATTTAACCCCAAGCTTGGACTGCAGTGGGATCTGCCGGCCGATCTACGTTTGCGCGTTGCCGCATTTCAGAGCATCAAGCCCGCCCTGGTCGGTAATCGCACGCTGGAGCCAACGCAGATAGCTGGTTTTAATCAGCTCTTCGACGATATTAACGGCACCCGATCCCGGCGTTATGGCCTGGGTCTGGATTGGCGCGCGAGCCGCGCAGTGACTGGCGGCATTGAACTCAGTACACGCAGGCTGGACGAACCCTTATTCGACGGGATGAACAGTGTCTGGATTACCGAAGAACGTAAAGAGCAGTACCACCAGCTTTATGGCAACTGGGCCCTTTCGCAGCAGCTGGCGCTTGATGTTGCACTGGTGTACGACCAGTACAAAAGCGCCATCGGTATTGCGACAGAAGGGGGCAATCTTCCTGAAAACGTGACGGCCTGGCGCATTCCGGTGAGCCTTAACTATTTTGCGCCCTTCGGCGTGTTTGCCGGACTTGGTTCAAGCTACGTCGATCAGTCGGTGCGCCGTTCGCTCACTGCGACCCAAGCCTCGGGTGAGGATCAGTTTGTTACCGTGGATGCATCGGTCGGTTATCGTCTGGCCCAGCGTCGTGGTCTGCTCAGTCTGGCGGTCAGAAATCTGTTTAATACCCGTTTTAATTATCAGGATGACAGTTATCGAGAGTTCCGGGACGAACCTTCTATTGGGCCTTATTTTCCTGTACGCAACGTCGTTGCACGACTCGTATTGAACTACTAATGCAAACAGAGGGCATGAAAATGAATATTGACCAGATCAGGTTTTGTACGATGATTATTGTGCTGATGACCGGGGCATGGGTTCAGGCATCAGACAATGCCGTTACCGTTATACCGGCAGAAGGCAACAAGCAGTGCAGTGATTACGCAAGTAACAGCCTGATTCAGCAAATGGGTGCGAATGCACCGGGATCCGTGGGCACGCTGGTGGGTCCGGAAAATCCGCGTGATACTGATACCACGGGCGAATCGGCTACCTATGTGCTCAGCAACGGCACGGTGGCCAGTTTCAGTGCTTCTACCACCCCTGTTGACTACGCCATTCTCCGATCAAGCAAATTCATTGCCCTGTTTATTTACCCCTCCGGCGGGGTAAAGCAGGATGCGAATATGAAACTCATGGTGAATGGTCAACCACAAAGCATCACCGGCATCAGTCTGTGTTATGGACTTGGTAACGTCGCACCACCACCGCCGCCAGCCGCTACCATTCCCAGTTGTGAAGTGCTCAACGCAAGCCAGGGCGGAATAGACGGTGTCGGAATTGTTTGTCCGAGTAATGGCGAGCGCAGTCTTATTTTCAATCTTGAGCTGGATAAGTCGCTTTACAACACAGCCAACTCACCGGTCGCCTGTGTTTGTAACAGCGCTGCGCTTACTGAGTGTGATCCGGGTGTGGCGGCCGGTGAGCTCAATGCCTGCCCTGATCCGGCAAGTGCCACCAAATTGCCGACCGAAGTCACGACGCATATTGAGCTGAATAATGACCCCTACTTTTGCACGACTGTAGCGGGTGTACGCAAGTGTTACAGCTACTGAGTCCTGGGTCATGCCTGCCGATCACAAAGTACATTGAATCCAGACTGGTGCTGATATGGTTCAATCCACCAGTCGGATCGTAAATCGTGGGTTCAGGGGCGTTCTGATTGGTGTCGCTGTGGGGGGGCTGGGTATGTTAGTGAGTCTGACACCTTGGTATTTGCCGCTTGAGACTCGTGTTGGTTTGTATCAACTGTTTCATTTGCGTGGCGTGCAAACCCCTCCGATGGAGGTCGCCATTGTCGCCATGGATGGGCAGACGGGTACAAAACTGGGTTTACCTGAGTTGCCCCGGGACTGGCCGCGTTCGATTCACGCTCAGCTCATTGAGGCGCTGGTGCAACGCGGGGCCGCTGTTATCGTGTTTGATATGGATTTTCGCCGTTCGCGTGATGCGCAGGAGGATCAGATTTTGGCGCAGGCCCTCGCGGCAGCGAATCGTGTTGTTCTGTTTGAGCATCTCAATGGTCGCCTTCAACCCATCGAAGATCTGAACGGCCGCCATCAGGGTGCGGTTTGGCTTGAGAGTGTGGAGCCGCCATTGCCTGAACTGGCTGCTGCCGCCAGAGCCCTGGCACCGTTCCCTTTACCTAAGCTTAATGCCGCTGTTGAACAGTACTGGACTTTCAAATCGAGCACATTGGACACACCGACTATGCCAGCTGCTGCCCTGCAAATGTACGCACTGCCGAGCTACCAACAGTGGCACGCCTTGCTTGCGGATTCGACGCAAACACTGAGCGACTTGCCCCAGCACAGCGGCGAGATTCGTACGCCGCAACAGTTCAGAACGCTGATGCTGGAAACGCGCGCGCTGTTTGAACAACATCCTAAACTCGCCGAGCGTATTAGCGCTGTGCTGGCAAACAGTGATACCAGAAATTTTTCCAGGCGTGTGCATTCGGCTTTGCTGAATCTGTATGCCGGTGACAGCGGCCGTTATCTCAATTATTACGGTCCACCCGGCACCATCACGACGGTGCCTTATCATGCCGTGATCAAAGGGGAAGATGCCAATGTTGCTCCCGCCGCAATGGATTTCACCGGCAAGGTGGTGTTTGTGGGTTACTCCGATTTGTTTGATCCGGGGCAGCCCGACCGTTTTTATACGGTATTTACCCGTGATGATGGCGTGGATTTGAGCGGGGTGGAAATTGCCGCCACCGCGTTTGCCAATCTGTTCACTGGGCAATCCGTGAACCTGCTCAGCACTGGCGCAACGCTAGGCTTATTGCTGGCCTTTGGTTTGATCGTTGGCACCTTGACCTATCTCGTCCCGGCCGTTTATGGGGTGATGCTCGCCATAAGTCTGAGCGTGCTTTATGTGTTCGCCGCCCAGCTCAGTTTTAATAACCAACAGAGCTGGTGGCCCATGGCGACGCCCTTGCTGTTGCAGTTGCCGCTTGCACTTATCAGCGGCTTGTACGGCCAATATAGGCTCGAACATCGCCGCGTTTTGCACATCAGTCAGGCCATTCGTGCCTATGTGCCGGAGGATGTATCGAGTATTCTGACTGCGACTGAGTTTGACGCCCGCAGTGTTGACAAGGTCACCTACGGCACCTGCCTCGCCACCGACATGGCCGGTTTTTCTACCCTTGCGGAAAGAATGAGCCCCGGCGAGCTGGCAGGTTTTCTTAATGCCTACTTCGAGGTTCTGGCCCAGGCACTTAAACGCCATGGTGTTAAAATCACGGAATTTCGCGCCGATGCGATCATGTGTGCTTGGACCGGCAGTGCCGACGATGATTCGGTGCGTTGCCAGCCCGTGCGCGCGGCACTTGCGGCGGATCAGGACATCAGCCGGTTTAATCTGCAACGCGCGTTGTCTGGCAACCTGCGAATAGGTTTGGCCGACGGCGAGTTCTATGTCGGCCATGCCGGTGGTGGCGGGCATTTTGTCTACAGCATCGTTGGTGATTGCGCCAACACCGCGTCACGCATTGAAGGCTTAAACAAACATCTGGGTACACGCATACTCGCCACTGCCAGTGTTGTTAACGGTCAGAATGATCTGCTGCTGCGTTATCTGGGTAAGTTTCGTTTCGTTGGCAAGAGCGAATCTTTGCCCATTGTCGAAATCCTTGCGCTGCGTTTAAACGCAACGGCTGCACAACGCGAACTGTGTGAGCGTTTTGCTTCCGCTCAGGCTGCATTCGAGCACAATGATTTAAAGCTGGCGATACAGGAATTTGAGGACCTGGCTTTGAATTATCCCTATGACAGCGCGACCCGTTTCCTGCTTATTTACTGCAAGTCACGACTTGGCAGTGATACGGCGCTCAACGAGCCCGGAGTAATAATTATGACGACGAAATAATTGATGCTGAATAATGCGCACTATCTTGTGATTCAAACATAAGGTAAAGGAACCTGTTCAGTATTAACACAGTAACTTACTAGAAATAATCTAGCAGAGGGAATGTGCCATGATGAACATCAATTCAAGCAACAACCAGCCCGAATACGAAAAGGCGATTAATTACGCATTAACTCGCCTGCACAATGAATTGCCCCCTTATTTGTGTTACCACAATGCCGGGCATACCGCGTCTGATGTACTGCCTGCTGCTCGTCAGTTAGCGCAGCTCGA
>DAIRVL010000153.1:0-6114 GCA_036802845.1 Pseudomonadales bacterium
TTAATTTTTATAGTGCAATTGCAATATAGTGCAAATAAAAGACATAAAAAAAGCTGAGACATAAAGAATCAGCTTTTTTTGTTTGGCTCCTCGAGCTGGACTCGAACCAGCGACCCAATGATTAACAGTCATTTGCTCTACCAACTGAGCTATCGAGGAATGAACCTTGCTATATAACCTTAGGTGCGGCGTATATTAGTGTCGCACTTGGGCATCGTCAAGTGCTTTTCATAAAGAAATTAACATCAATTCATTGGCTAGTTGTTGTTTATTAAGCTTGTATATGAATTTAATGGTTCGCGAACACTGGGTTGCAATCCATTAAGGGAAAACTTTATCTTGGCAGGAGATAAAATCGATTCATCCTGATATAGAGTCGTTTTATCCGCCCCAGGTTTCCGTTATAGTGCGCCGCTCATCAATAGGCATAATATTTAGTTGGTAGTGGAGTTGAGCCGTATGTCTGACAAAGAAACGCAGAGCAATTTTTTTGATCCGAAAGTCATGATCATGATGCATAAGATGTTTGCTGAAAGTCATCCTGGTTTTCAGGAATACCGGTTTGAAATTATTGATGTTTCTGAAGGCAAAGCTTCCATGCGTTTACCCTATAACGAACGTTTTGTGGGCGATCGAAGTACAGGATCCATTCATGGTGGCATCATTACCTTGCTCATGGATACGGTAGGGGGCTTGTGTGCGATGTCAGCCATTCAAAAGATGGCACCCTTGGCTACGCTTGATTTGCGTATGGATTACTTGCGACCCACTACAAAAGGCTTAAATATTCTGGCCGAAGTCGAGTGTTATCACTTGACCAGTTCAGCGGCATTTGTACGTGGTATTGCCTATGAAGAGAGTGAGGCTAAAGAGGCGGTGGCCCATATGGCTGCAGCATTTATGTTAAATACAAAAGGACCCGATTTATTAGAGCCCGGACGTTTTTCTAATGTTGAGGGGCAAAAGTAAGATGAGCTATTTTAATTTTTTGCTTGATGAAAAAAATGCCAAAGGAATTGTGAGCTCTATTCCATATGCGGAGTATCTCAACATCAGTCTGCAACAAACAATCAATGGAGAGATCATTTTCCATTTGCCTTTTGCGGAAAAAAATATTGGGAATCCGGTTATCAGAGCATTACACGGCGGAATTTTGGCCAGTTTTCTTGAGTGTTCAGCCACATTGATGATTATTGGTACGGTCAGTCATGATCATCTTCCCAAGTGTGTCAACCAGACTACGGAATATTTGAGTAGCGCCAAAGACGTAGATACCTATGCCAAAGTGAAAATGAATCGCGTGGGGCGCCGGGTGATTCATACCATGACCACCTGTTGGCAGGAAGAAGGTAAATCAATCGTGAACGCGCATGCACGATTTTTTGTAGGTGGGACACATGCTTGAAATTTTAAGTTCCACGCGGAAAAAGATTGAGCCCCTGTTTGCGAGCACGCTTTAATGTCAAAGCAGATCGCTGATCATATTCTTGATACGTTAGGTCTTTATTGTCCCGAACCGGTCATGATGTTACATGCCAAAGTCCGTGAAATGAAGGCTGGAGAAATTCTGCAGGTGATTGCGAGTGATCCATCTACGGAGCGTGATATTCCAAAATTCTGCAAATTTCTTGGACATGACTTGCTTGAACAGGTTTGCCAAGATGGACAGTACTACTATTACATCAAAAAACACGACATATCAGCATAAAGATCCACGTTTGCCGTTATAAGGTATTTATGCCTATTTGTTTTCCATTAACAAGGAAATAGCGGCCAAGGCATCTGGATCTTGTTCCTTGATTTTGTTGGCAATACGGTGCTGAAAGAAATATTTGAAATTGTGGCATGATTGCACGCAGTACAGGCTGGGGTCGCCGAGCAAAACGGGGGTGGTTTGTACTTTTTCTTCGTCAATGATCATGGCTTGTATATTGCCATTGGCCAATAGCCGCCAGCTCATGACTTCAACCAGCAAAAAACGGTCGTTTTTGTCGGTCGACAAAACCGAGTGTGTGCCAATCATATCGGGTATTTCCTGGATAATCTCATCCTTGGCGCCCGGTATAAACTTGTAGTACTCTGAGGCAGTTTTGAGTTCAACGATTTTGTGTTTTGGGGCCTCGAAGAAAATGTCGTCTATGCCCGGGTCCCGATAGCCCTCCCAGCTGCCATTAAGAGGGTCGTTAATTTCAGAGCACGGAACAATTTTGTTCAGCCAAGGCACCATGCCTACCACATCCCCGTTTTCTCTCAATCCCCAGCACACAATTTTAAGACTATAGAGATTGTCTGGTGTGGCGTCGTTAGTGTACAACATCTCCAGGCCATCCAATTCGGGCGAAATTCGGATGATTTTATTTTCGTTTGACTCTAAAGTGGATTTGTTTGAAAAAAGATAAACAACATTGTTTTTCTTGGAATAAGTGGCCTGAGTTTTCATCACATCGCCTGTAATTGTGTTGAATGAGGGCCTCAAAGAGGCTGAAATTTTTAGTAACTTAGAACAATCACGTACAATATCTCACGTGTCTACTTTGTCAAAAGCCCGGATATAACGCACTGTTTGAGTATAGTGCCAAGTCTGATTGCGCATTGTTTTCTCTTGTAACAGATCGTATAAGGAAGATTGATGTTTTTTGTGTTCAAGACATCACGAACAAAGGAAGAATGACTGCATGCTGGTGTACTTACCTGAAGAAAAACTGAAAATTGAAAAGCTTACGGCACTTTTTGCTGTGTTGTTCAAAAGGGCTGAGCAGACTGTTTTACTTGCGGGTGGCAGTGAGCCGATTTATTTGCCCAGTGATGATACTCACCGTTTTCATCGAATCATTTTTAAATATGATTACTTTGCCAGCGCACTGCATGAGCTGGCTCACTGGTGTATTGCAGGTCGACAAAGACGCAAAGAAGTGGATTATGGTTACTGGTATCAAGCGGATGGTCGGACTGAGCATCAACAACGATTATTTGAAGAAGTTGAAGTCAAACCGCAAGCGCTGGAGTGGATTTTATCGCAGGCCAGCGGTCTGCAATTCCGAATCAGCACCGACAATCTCAATGGTCAGTGTGGTGATTTGAGCCACTTTAAACGTAAAATCGTGCAGCAAGCACATGACTATCTTGAACAGGGCATGCCTCGTCGTGCCCTGATTCTTACGCAGGCTTTGGCAATTCATTCTCGTCGCGAGTGTTATATTCATCCCCGTTTTTTTCAGTTTGAGGCACTTTAATAATGGCTATGGAAGATCGCGCAATTCTAATCACTGGGGCTAACCGTGGTTTGGGTCTGGAATTGGCCAGGCAATATAGCCAGAGTGGATGGGAGGTGATTGCATGTTGCCGTATGCCCGAAAAGGCGGTGGAATTGAGTCGTCTCGCGGCAAATACTGCTGGACGTCTGCAAATCATGCCGCTGGATGTGGCTCGACCTGAGTCTATAGAACGCTTGGGCGAAAGTTTAAAAGGCATGCCGCTGGATATTCTATTCAGCAATGCGGGGACCTATGGTCCAACAAGCCAGGGGCAACTCAGCACAATCCAGGGCGATTACCCTCTTTGGCACGAGGTTTTCGCTGTAAATACAATGGCGCCGGTGTACTTGCTTGCTGCGCTAAAAATAAACTTACTCATGGGTAGAGAAAAAACGATTGCTCTCATGAGCAGTAAAATGGGTAGCATCACGGATAATACGTCGGGTGGGGCCTATATCTACCGAAGCAGCAAGGCGGCATTAAATGCCGTGGGAAAAAGTCTGGCACTTGATTTGGCGGCCGAAGAAATCAAACTTGTCATGTTGCATCCCGGTTGGGTGCAGACCGACATGGGTGGCCCCAATGCCTTGATTACAGCAGAAGAAAGTGTTGCAGGTATTCGTCATGTTTTGGAGCATTTAACCCTGGCGCAAAGTGGAAGTTTTTTTAATTATGATGGCGCTGTACTGCCTTGGTAGCACAGCACAATTCCGAAAAAACTGCTTTACAGGTCAGAATTGGTGGGCAAAATAGACGCTCTTACTTTGACGCCTGCGAAAGACTATAGGGAAACACCATGAGCACTAATCGCCGCCAATTCTTGCGTTATATGCTGGCGTCCTTATCGACACCTTATTTGTTGACTGCGTGTGACTCTGACTCACCTGAGCAGCAGAATAAAACCAATCAGTTCATTATTACCAATCAGATGCTTAGGATGGATTCTTCGCGGGTATTCAGTCTTTCTGTTGCATCGGGCGACCCCAGTTCGAATGGCCTTGTATTGTGGACACGTATTGATCCAAGTGCCTATCGGCCTCAGGAAGACTTGCATTTTCAGATTGCGCGAACACCCGGGTTTAAAACCGATAGTTTTGTGGCTCAGGGACGTGTTAATGCCGCAGACATTTCTGGATTGAATGATTATACGGTGCATATTAACCTTGATGGTTTGTTGAAACCCAATCGGCACTATTACTACCGTTTTGTTTACGATAACACCGTGAGCCGGGTAGGGCGTTGTCGTACTGCGCCGGCAGAGGATGCTTCACCGGATTTAAAACTGGCTGTGCTAACCTGCCAGGATTATCTCAATGGTTATTACGGTGCCCTGGCCCGACTGGCCCAGGATGACAGCATTGATTTTGTCGTTCATCTGGGTGATTACATTTACGAAACGGCAAACACGGCAGCAAGTGTGCCCCTGTTTGCTGATCGAAGCATTGAGTTGCCCAGTGCCTACGGTGTTGCCATGGGGCTGGAAGATTATCGAACGATTTATCGCAAGGTGCGACGTGATCCTTTTATGCAACAGGCGATGGAGCAGCATACCTGGATCATTACCACTGACGATCACGAAACGGCGGATGACTGCTACTGGGATTATGAGCGCGACACCTTGGGTGCTCCTGGACACCCGCTGACAGAGGATCCTGTATTTGGCAATGATCCTAACTTGCTGATGCGACTGAAACTGGATTCACAGCAAGCCTGGTCTGAATACATTCCCGCCCGCGTCACATTCGATCATAGCGCAGCCCATCCTCATGATGCGCTGACTGTTTACCGACGCATTAAACTCGGTGGTTTGATTGATCTGATCATGACCGACACCCGAACCTATCGCACGGCGCATCCCTGCGGTGAAAAATATTTGCTTAATCGTTATCTGCCTTTGTGTAAGCTAAACCAGCAAGACCAACAATCCATGTACGGTGAAACGCAACGCGACTGGGTTTTTAATGGCGTCACCCAATCTACAGCACAATGGAAAGTGCTGGGCAACCAGACCTATATGGGCCGTCTTGGTTTGTATTTGAATGAAAATAAAAAACTTCTTATGAGTGCCGATGCCTGGGATGGTTATGAGGTTGAACGTGAGCGACTCATGGCCTTATTGCAGGATAACAAGACCGAAAACTTTGTGGTGCTGACCGGTGATTTGCACTCGTGTATTGCCTCGCATTTACGTTATCGTTTTGGTAATGCGCCTTTGATTAGCGGCGAAAACGTGCTTGGCGTTGAATTTATGACACCCTCCGTGACATCGGCTAACTTTGCCAGCCAAATTCTGAAAAACAACCCAACTGAATCACGAGAGAAACTTTTTGATGCTTTGGCGGGTAGTACAGTGCGTTTGAAAAACCCCCACATTGATTATTTCAACAGTAATTTTTACGGTTATTCGACCATTAAATTCACGCCAAACTTCTGTGAATGGCGCGCTTACGAAATTGATAAAAACACCAACAGCGACAGCGTGGCTCTGGTTGAGCGAGCAGCTTTTCGTAAACATGTCGAGCGTAATAAATTAACCCGTCTCCACGTAAAAGAAGAGGTCTGACAGTTATCTGATGTAAGGGTTTTTATAGCTAGAACTCTTGCTGATCTGACTTAAAAGCACATCTGAAAAATAATATGAGCTTGAGATAAAACAGACCTGTTTAATGACTTTTGTTAATGTTGTGTTAGTGTAAAAATACATTGAAATAGAAACGCAATGGACTGATTTTTTCTTAAACATTCGGCAAAGTTGTGAGACAATCCAGCCGCTTTTAACACCCGCCGGTGTAGCTCAGTTGGTAGAGCAGCGCATTCGTAATGCGAAGGTCGTAGGTTCGACTCCTATCTCCGGCACCAT
>DAIRVL010000154.1:0-6101 GCA_036802845.1 Pseudomonadales bacterium
CGCTATGATCTCGCTGTTCGAGACCCTGAGTATGTCAAAGAACTGGTCAGTCACCATGTAGGCGGTTATTTAAAAATTGCGCCGGAACATACAGAAGATGAACCGTTGTCCAAAATGATGAAACCGGGCGTCAGCACGTATTATGAATTCAAAAAAATGTTTGATCAGTTTTCAAAAGAAGCAGGGAAAGTACAGTATCTGATTCCCTATTTTATCGCCGCCCACCCCGGCACCCGCGATGAAGACATGTTGAATTTAGGTTTATGGTTAAAAAATGAAGGCTTTCGTGTTGATCAGGTGCAGAATTTTTATCCTTCGCCGATGGCACTGGCTACCACTATGTATCACACGGAAAAAAATCCCCTTAAAAAAATTGGCTACCAAAGTGAAACCGTACTAACACCCAGAAAAGGCCGGCAACGAAGGCTCCACAAAGCCTTTCTGCGTTACCATGATGCCGCCAACTGGCCATTGATTAGAGAGGCTTTACACGAAATGGGTCGTTCTGACCTGATAGGGCCAGGAAAACACCATTTGGTTCCCGATGAAAGCAAAACACCGCGTCGTCGTGATGGATCAAGTCCTGGCAATAACATTTTATCCCGTAATAGCAGACGCCCTGTTGTTGGCAACAAACAGAAAAGCAGCACAGCACTCAGCCCGCGCTCCGCCAGAAAAAAATAATCCAATCCATTTGGAGCTGTTTATGATTTCACCCGAGGCCTTAATGCAACTTGCCATAGAACAAGCTCAAAAAGGCATCTATCAGGGCCAAAGTCCTTTTGGTTGTGCCATTGCTATAGGTGATCGGATTATTGTCGCTACGCACAACCACGTTCTCGCCCATACCGATATCACAGCCCATGCTGAAATCCAGGCACTTAGATTGGCCTGCCAATCGGAACAGCGGATATTTCTTGACGGCGCCCACGTAGCAACAACCTGCGAACCCTGTCCCATGTGCATGACTGCCCTGCATTGGGCGCGCGTTGATACCGTTTACTACGGTGCCAGTATCGCGGATGCCAAACAAGCCGGTTTTAATGAGCTAACACTTTCAGCGCAACAAGTGCTCGAAATTGGAGGCAGTTCTGTGAAACTGATTCAAGGTGTTTGCGAACAATCTTGTCGCGATCTCTTTTCCCAATGGTTGAAGCACAATCCCCAAGCTTATTAAAACCATTTAAGAATTGAAATTACAAAAATCCTACAGAGTAAAACTCCTGTCATCACAAAAAATTACATATAATTAGGAGGCGGTAACTTATTGCTAAGCGCTCTCACTTGAGTGTCTTGGCAGTTTATTTTTTTAACTGAATGTAACTTAAAATTCGTAGGAAGGAATGGGGTATGCGCAATAGTGCATCAGCCATACTCGTAGGCAATAAAGTCTATAAAACAAATGAAATTGTCATACGTCTGTCGGAAGAAATCTCGCAGTTAAGTGCGCGACTGGAAGACACTAAAACCTTAGGTCCAGGCAATGCCAGTCGACAAAAGGAAATCGTAGATATGATCAAAATACGCTGTGAATTACTTGGCACCTTATCCAAAAGTTTTGAATAAACAGTTTTGAATAAACAGAGTGTCAACCTTTAATCGTTTATTTTACCACGTGTTTGATACTGCAGAATCATAGAAGCGAGTGTTATTCCTGATATCGGGGATACTTACAGACATTGCAAGATAAATCGAAAAGAAGGACCAATCATGTGGCTACTTGAAATGCTCTCAAGTAGCCACGCTCTCAGCTTAAAAAAATACCTATTTTACTGATTATTCATGGCCTGAAACAACAGGCCCATTTCTTCAGTGGCATTATGAGGCACGGTATAACCGGTTTCATCTCTGATTTTGTCGAAATTATCGCGAATTTTTTCCAGCGTTAGTTTCTTATCAAAGATGCCTTTGGTCGCACCAATAAATATGCGACCAACACGGCCCGCTGCCGCAGAATAAATTTCGCCACTGACCGGGCAGTCTTCATGAGCAAGATAAGCCACGATAGGCGACACCTGCGCAGGATCCATATCAAACTGGTCAGCCATGGGGCCCATTAAATCAGTAGTCATACGTGTTTTGGCACCCGGTGCCAATACGTTTGCCTTGATATTGTATTTTGCACCTTCCAGAGCAATTACATTGGTAAAACCAACAATACCCATTTTGGCCGCGCCGTAGTTCGTTTGACCAAAGTTACCAAAAATACCGGCTGCAGAAGACGTGTTGATAATTCGACCATATTGTTGTTCACGCATCAGCTCCCATGCAGCCTGGGTAACCCACACAGTGCCCATAAGATGAACGGCCATCACCGGATCAAAGAGTTCGGGCGTCATATTGCGGAATGATTTATCACGCAGAATACCCGCATTATTGATCACGATATCAACGCGACCAAAATTATCGAGTGCAGTTTTGATGATTTGTGCTGCAGATTCTCTTTGTGCAACGTTATGCGAATCAACAACCGCTTCCCCACCCGCTGCTTTAATTTCTGCTACCACTTTTTCTGCAGGTGACGCTGAACCACTTCCAGAACCGTCTACCGACCCACCCAAATCGTTAACAACGACTTTAGCACCGCGTGACGCCAGCAATAGTGCGTGTGAACGCCCCAAACCACCGCCCGCACCCGTGATTATCGCAACTTTACCGTCATATCGTAATTCGTTAGACATCTTACACTCCCTTATGTTTTTTATTGTTCGGGAAATTGAATTCCCGAACAGTTAGACTCAAACAATTATGCAAGTTGAAAAACAGGTAAATGTTTACCACCACCGGCTTCTTCCCATGCCACCTTCACTTTGTCCCCTACTTTCGCTGTATGGGCATCCTGAAGACCGGTAATGTTTGTCATCATACGAGGACCTTCTGCCAGATCAACCAATGCAACAGCATAAGGCACTTGTGCCGACATTGTAGGCAATCCGGCTTTGTGGCAAACAGTCACCGCGTAGATAGTGCCCAAACCTGATGCTTCTCTCCACTCCAGATTGGAACCATGGCAGTAAGGACAAAAGTTTCTAGGATAATGATGCGCCTTGCCGCAATCCTTGCAGAATGGCAAGCGAAGCACTTTCTCTTTAGTAGCCTCCCAAAAGGGTTCAGCCACTCGTGATGTTCCCATTAACATACGACTCATAGCGCATCCTCCGATCCAAGAACCAGTGTTGAAGTACAGGAAAGAACACCGCCGCAACCATGCGCAACAGCAATATTGACGTTATCCACTTGACGCGGTCCCGCCTGACGAGATACCTGACGCACAGCCTCAACCAGCAAGAACATGCCATACATACCCGGATGTGTGTACGAAAGACCGCCACCGTTAGTATTCGTTGGCAATGCGCCGCCTGGTCCTAAACGACCGTCAGCAACAAAAGCACCGGCTTCGCCTTTTTTACAGAAACCAAGATCTTCTAGAGCCAAAGCAACTGTAATGGTGAAGGAGTCATAGGTTTCAAGAACATTAACATCTTTAGGTGTAATGCCAGCCATTTTGTATGCCTGCTGCCCGGAAATAACGCCAGGAGTAGTGCAGATATCAGGCATTTGTGAAATCATCATTGCGTGATCATGCGCAGTGCCTGTACCTAGTACATAGACGGGTTTCTGTTTTAAATGTTTTGCCCGTGCAGCGGTGGTCAATACTACAGCACCCGCACCGTCAGTCACTAAACAGCAATCCAGACGATGTAACGGTGTTGCCACCATTGGAGAGCTCAGAACCTCTTCGATGGTGAGAGGTTCCTGATAACGCGCATTAGGATTTTTTGTTGCCCACTGACGTGTAGATACCGCTATTTGCGCGAGCTGTTCAGAGGTGGTGCCATATAAAGCCATGTGTCGACTGGCTGCCAACGCATAGGCACCAGCAGGCATAATATTGCCGTATGGAATTTCCCACTCAATCATGGGCATGGGGTTTTGAGGGTCAAGCATTCCCATCATTGCCGACATGTCGCCCAAGCCTTTGCCACGCGCACGTGGTGTTGAGGCAAAGAAAACAACCGCCACTTCACACATGCCCGCTGCAATCGCCAACGCAGCGTGCTGAACGTGCACTTCAAAACTTGAACCGCCTGTCATGGTGCTATCAGTGTAGCGCGGTGTAATACCTAGGTGCTCGGCCAGTTCCATGGTTGGCATCATCATGCCCGTACCAAATAAACCGTCTACATCAGAGACTTTAAGGCCTGCATTGTCTAATGCCCCTTTAACCATTTGTACTTCAAGGTCACGTTCGCTAACCCCAAGCACACCAGTCGCTGATGCAGCATCTATAGCGCCGACAATCGCCACTTTTCCTCTTATATCGCCAGGATTGTATGCCATGATTTTCCTATTTTCGTTTGATTATTGTTCAGGGCTCAACGATAAAAACTGTGGTTACCAATTAACACGGGGTATCGGCATCCAAAGAACCCGTTTTTTCCAAAGAGAGCTTTCAAACGTTTGTTTGAAAGCTGCGTGTGCAGGCTACGGGATATTTACGCCAAAGACAAGTCCGAAACATCGAGTTCAGCAAAGATATTGCCCTGTAGTATCTGACAAGATTAAGCACTTTTGCGACATTCTTAACATAACAAAAATGCTAACAAGTTCACGTATTGAACATTATTCATAGCCACTTTTCTAAAGACCTGGCAAAACAATATACATACCCAGTTCTTTGTGTGAATAAGCGCCTTGCCAGCATCTACAAACCTCTATACGATCAAAATCCAAACACCTACCCGCCATCACTATTATAAAAATCAGGAGCTCCTCCATGGCAAAAGTCATGTTTTTCAATCTGCCCGGCGCCAGTGGGCACATCAATCCAACAGTGGGATTGGTTGCCACCTTGATTGCAAAGGGCGAGCATGTCATTTATTACGCCGGCGAGGATTCCAGAGAAAAATTTACGGCACTTGGCTGTGAATTCAGAAATTACGAATCCTGGTTTCATTACCATCATAATCCGCAAATCAGTACCCATCTCATTCCCTTGGCGTTGGCTGAACTCAATATGATGGACAGCTGCATTGAAGATCTGATTGAAATTGCCCGAGACGAAAAAATCGATTACATCATCTACGATGCGTGCTGTATTTGGGGCAAATACATGGCCAATGCCTTGGGCATACCCGGCATCAATTTACTCACCACTATCGTCAGTTCTCCCTGGATTCCCTTTGCCGATTTCAGACTGGGCATGACCATCGCAGGAACATTAATCACAGGAGCACCTCGCGCCATTCCCTTGGCCAGACGCATGCTGATTGATATATTCAAGCGCATCAAAACGCCCTATCACGGTTTGTTCTACCACATATTTGATGTGTTTGCCTGTGTGGGTGATTTAAATATCGTGTTTAATACCAAAGAATTTCAGCCCTTTGTTGACAAACTCGCAGGGAATTTTCATTTTGTTGGCGCTTCTATACCTGAGCGTCGCGATATCATCAGTGCAGAGTTTCAGAATCTCGGCAAAAAACCCTTGGTTTATGTTTCACTGGGCACCTTGCATAACGCAAACCCCGGGTTTTTTAAAAATTGTATTGAGGCGCTAAGAAACAGCGATTGCGATGTCATTATTTCAATCGGCAAAACTGTACAAGCATCAGACCTGGGTCCTTTACCTGATCACATCAAGGTTTATCCATTTGTACCCCAGTTACATGTGCTTAAATTTGCGAGTGTTTTTATTACGCACGGCGGCATGAACAGTTTAAATGAAGGACTGTATTTTGGCGTACCTGTCATAGTCTGCCCTCAGCAATTGGAGCAGGCATTTAATGGCCGTCGTTTGCAAAAAATGGGGGTCGCTAAAACCTTGGGGTGCGCAAATCCTAGCGTCGACCTTATCAAACATAGTGTCGAAGACATCATCCACGACAAAGAAATGAAAAAGCGAACAGCCGCTTACGGTGAAACACTTAAAGCAGGAGGAGGCTACCTCAGAGCAGCCGAATTGATCATTAACTATACTCAGAAGTCAAAAAACTACGCACAGCAAAAAGAGGTCGTTAACGCCTAAGATCAACTGTCTGTTTTCCTGTTTTCTATTTTTTTATAAACCTATGCACTGCAAATAAATTACTCCTATTTAC
>DAIRVL010000155.1:0-6022 GCA_036802845.1 Pseudomonadales bacterium
CATAGGCCAGCAAACCGGCAATACTCCCCCCGTGCAACAGGGTTGGGCTCCAGGGTGAATTGGTGCGATCGGTGGGCACAAAATAGTCGCCATCCCGGTGAAAAAGGGCATCACTGCTCATTAGGCTATCCTTTTTAGCGCTGTTTGTTTTTCAGAGGAAACACACTTCGCCAAAGCGTAGTCGCAAACAAAGTGTGTTAATCAAATGGGTAGGTTATTGATTGGCATCAAAGCGGTAAAGCGCACTGACAGCAACTTCGGCCGCGTCCTGATCGTAGGACTTAAGACCCAAGCGTATACTCCAGGCATCGGAGATCCAATGCTCCAGGCCCGCCCCATAGTAAAAAGAAATGGAATTGTCTTTATCAAAGGCAATGTTATCGGCCGTGTTCATCAGCGTCACCAAGCCGCCCGAAACAAAAAGTCCGGTGCTGTCCTTGATACGTGCTTCGCCCTTATAAAAATAATAGGCAAGTGCGCCGAAGCTGAGTGATTCGTAAGAAAGTTTTCCTGCCGGCAGAAAGGTGGCATCACCTAAATCAGACCATGACAACTCCAATGACACATGTTCTGTGTAGCCGTAACCCAAGTGCAAATTAACCGTATAATCGCGGTCTTGATCCTGCGTTAATAAAGGCATTTCACTGATATCAGGTTTCAGCTGCGACAGCCCCAGCCCTGCGCCGCCATAAAACGATTCACTTTGTGCCTGTGCGCCCGACAAACCAACGACAAACAACAGGGGCAACAGTAACACGCGTACCAGGCGCTGACGTTGACGCGCAATGCCTATCAGTGCCAGTACCAGTACACTCAGTCCACTCATGCTTCCTGAACCTTTCGTTTGAGTTTTAACCACGCCTACACTCCCTGTTCCATCCTCTACATTACGCGCCGATGATTCACGGTAATCAGGGATGCCATTGTTGTTAGAATCACTGCACATTGGCGGCGTTGTGCATTCCTGCGCATCCGCCATGCCATCATTATCACTGTCGCCATCACGATAATCGGGCATGCCATCACGATCACTGTCCAGCGGAAAATCCGGATTCTGACCAGCTTCCAGGGTATCGGTCAAGCCATCATTGTCAGAATCGATTTCCATATAATCAGGCTGACCATCCTGATTGCTGTCAAAACACAAAGACCAGAGCACACTTCCGCACTCCAGTGTATCTGACAAGCCATCTGCATCGCTATCACCCCCGTAACTGTCCGAACTATGATCATCCACATCAACATAGTCAGGCAGAACATCACGGTCACCGAGCAATGGCTTATCCATAGGGTTAGGCCACTCGACATTATCCGGCTTGCCATCATTATCACTGTCTGAATCAAGCGCATTGGGCACAAAATCACCGTCAGTATCCAGCACTGCGAACCTGTTTCCAGAAAGTATTTCAGAATTTTCAACCGCGTTTTTGATCCCATCACCATCATAATCGGCTTCAGGATCGGGCGCATTAAATTCGGTATCAAGGTAATTTGGAATCCGGTCAAGATCGTGATCGCCTCGGCCCTCTTGTCGCGTCGGGATGCCATCGTTGTCATCATCCGGATCCAGCGCATCGATTAATTTATCCCCGTCGGAATCCCTGGGATTAGCGAGGTCGCCAATTTCGGTCAAATCATCAATACCGTCATCATCGCTGTCTTTTTTGTAGGGGGAGGTGCCTAGTTGAAGTTCGAGAATATCGGGCAAACCATCGCCATCACTGTCTAGCGCGGGTGTTGTACTGAAATTGACTTTAACGTTGCTGGCAAGTGGCACGCCATTCACACGTATTGTCACCGTAGCCGTACCGCTGACCGTACTGCTAAGCCTGAATTGATACCGACCATTGCCCAGATCGGTAGCCGTCACCTCGCCTGCCTGACCATTGATCAAACCCAAGGTGCTTTGGGCCTGCACATTGTCGCCACCCGAAATTAATTTGTTAGCGTCGGCATCTTTTAACGTCACAGTAAACAGCACCGTTTCAGTCAAACCCGCCACGGCTTTGTCAGCAAACACGGTCGACTTTGTCGCATCGGCATCGGCAAAACTTAAAACCAGCGTATGCACACTTCCCACTCTGTCGGCTTCATAGCTGTAATCGCAGGGGTTTTCAGTATTGCTGGCCACAGACAAACACGGGTGCCAGTCCTGATAATCAAAGGTACGTACATAAAAATCATGTGTACCTGACGTGAGCGCCCCGGTCACGGATACATCGCCGTTGAATGAATCAAGCCTTACACCCGCTGGCAAGGTGCCGTAGTCCAGGATGCTCTGATCAATCGGACCATCCGGATCATTTACGCGCGCCAACACCGTATTCAGGGGTGTATGCGTACTTAAAACGCCCGAACCCAGCAGATAACGGTAGTCTTGTGCCGGCCTGTCGACATGGGGACTGGAAATAAAACGAATAAATACCGCACTGTCGTAAAGGCCGTCACCGGTATCCGCCAGTGCAATTCTGATTTTGTAAGGCACGCCAGGAAGTACATCGGTCTGTGCGGCCAGAGGCACGGAAAACCCATCAAAACTGGTTTTGTAATTCGTCAGGCTACCGGGTTTATTGGCCACATAACTACTGCCCCGCTTGCTCCCACACAACAAACTTTTAGCCGGATGCAAAGAAATAGCGTCAATTGAAGCACCAGAGGCCCATACCGCGCTATTTTTTTCGCCACCCACACTCAATGGATCGAACAGTGGACTGATAAAAAATCCAAAACGGTCATTGTCATCGGCACTGGTACATACGCGGTCCGGCATGCCGGATACAGACTCATATTCTTCCGAAGCAAAAACAAAATCTATGCGCAAGGTGTTATTTTTTGGTATGACATAAAACTCAAGCAACACCAGATCATTCACGGCCTTATCTGAAAGCGACAACAGTGGATTATCCCCACTGTAATCATCGCCACCGGCCAAATCCGTGCTTTTTTTGCTGCTGCTGTAATGGCTGCCTGCCATGGCATCAACAACATTGCCTGTAGACAGCACAAGTCCCTCAGAAATACCGATAGACTTGGCCTCCGACGCCGCACTCACCGGTTCACGCCCCCCCTGAAAACTGCCGACTTGCGTCAAACTTTGGCGATAGACCAGCTTAACGGAACTGTCGACGATGTCGACATCGGGGCCAACAAGTCGTTTAAGCAACTGGCGCAGCTGACTGTCACTGTCGTCGGCAAGCGGGCTGACGTCCAGCGCAGCGTAAACAGGCAAGGCAAACACAAAAGCACACAAAGGAAGGAGTAAACGTAAGATGAATCTATTCAACATGGCGTCGCCTTTATTATTGTAAACGGCTACAACAGCAAAATGTGGTTTAGAAAACACGTGTTGCGAGATTCACACGTGGCTAGCGATCAGCTTTATTTTGATCATTTTTCACACAGATCAACACGCAAAAGCAGACTACGCGCAGCCTGCCCTCGTGTCAACACGCGCGCTTATCAGATAATCTGCCACCAACAAAAATCAACAAAGCGCCAATGGGTCGCGATTAATAACCAACACGCATTACCAACAATGCAGAATCAGAAACAGTGCTTTGGTCGCCCATTTATAATGCTCTGTCGCCCGGCAAATAGGGCAACCCGGCACCGTAATGGCTTTGCCATTTTCATCACACACTGGCGGCTCCAGAATCACCGCCTGCCCCAGCAACCACTGTTTAACGGCTTCTTCGGATTTAGCGTCTTTGATCACAACAGGATATTCAGCCATAGCCACCTCGTTATTGTTTATTGAGTCGTGTGTATCCGGGCAATTCAATCATCAGCTTACTGGATGAACACACGCCGAAGCAAACGCCTGTGATTGCCGCGTCCTATTGCCTAAAAAATCAATCGAGCTGATTAAACTGAACCTCGACATTGCGTGTTGCATCGCTCAACCACACCTGCCCATCCTGAATGGTGCATTGCAAATCCATAGACCGATCGGCTAATTGGCCCAGCGCCTCAACACTGTCCGATTTAAGATGCACAAGCCGCAAATTCGTGAATCGCTGCAAACCCGATTTATTCTGTTCCCACCAAAGGGTGGCACCTCGCCCGCTGTAGGTGTAAATAATCACCTGTTTGGCACGGCCACAGGCTTTTCGAATACGTTTTTCATCGGGCTGGCCTAAATCAATCCACAGTTCAATTTCATCACTCAGCGATTTTTGCCAGAGATCGGGCTCTTCATCACTGCCTATGCCTTTGGTAAAGCTTAAGCGCTCATGCGCATTTAAGGCAAAAGCCAAGAGCCTCACCATCATGCGCTCTGCCGTTTCTGAGGGATGACAAGCAAGAGTCAACGTATGGTTTTGGTAATAGTGGCGGTCCATATCTGCTATGTTTAATTCAGCTTTATGAACAGTGGCTTTTAATGCCATTAAAGACTCCGCAAAAAAGGTTTAATCACAGTCTGGCTCTAACGAAACACCTGGGGTAAACATCAATGCCAACAACACAGTCACAGCGTTTCCAACGTATTTTTCAGTGCGAATACTTGCTGCTCCAAACTGCTAACATGTTGTTGCCAATACGCGGGAGTATTAAACCAGACAAAAGCCCGCGGGAAGGCCGGGTCGTCCCAACGGCTGGCCAACCAATGGGCATAATGAATCATACGTAAGGCACGCAAGGGCTCAATGAGTTTTAGTTCGTTATAACTAAAGTCATGAAACTCTTCGTAACCCGCCAATACTTCATCGAGTTGCTGGCGCTGTTCGTGCGGGTCGCCGCACAATAACATCCAGATATCCTGCACCGCAGGTGCCATGCGGCTATCGTCAAAATCTACCACAAACAAGGCATCATCACGGGTGCATAAAATATTGCCCCCGTGGCAATCACCATGGGCGCGGATGGTGTTGAGCGGTTTTACATACGCGAACAATTGCCTGCTGATCGACACGATGTGTTCAAGTGCCGTTGTGTAACGATTCACCAATTCGCCGGGAATAAAATCAAGCTTCAATAACTGGGTACTCGGCTCAATGGCAAAACTTTCAATGGTAATGGCCGGGCGTGATTTAAAAACCTGCTTTTGGCCAACCGCATGCAAACGGCCTAACAAACGGCCCATTCGGAATAAATAATCAAGATTGCCCGGATCAGGCGCCGAACCGCCTTTACGCGGAAATAAGGTAAAGAAAAACTCGTTAAACTGATGCAAGGTTGCACCGGCGATGGTCAGCGGCGCAATCACCGGAATTTCTGCTTCTTGCAGCTCGTGCAGAAAGATATGCTCTTCTAGAATAGCATCGCGCGACCAGCGATTCGGACGATAAAACTTCACAATAACCGGTTCGGCTTCATCCAAACCCACCTGATACACCCTGTTTTCATAACTGTTCAAGGGCAAAATACGCAGATCGCAGAGCAAACCCAGGGATTCGACCGCCGTAATGACCGCATCGGGAGAAAGAGAATCATAGGGGTGAGACATCGGCACAGCTCGACAAAATCGGGAGACTTATCTTAGGTGCTTAGTCGGGTAGAAGAAAGCGAAATACAAAGCGGCTGTTGGCAAGGATTTTTACCCAAACGGGGCTTCACCTGCTTTAGCGCTCGCGCACACTCTCATCTTTGTATTGCAGCAAGGGGCTCAGGAAATATTCGATCAATCGACGTTTGCCCGTTTTTATTTCAACTGTTACCGCCATGCCCGGTGTCAGATTGATAGTTTTCCCCTCAACCTGCAGAGTGCAGAGTGCTTTTATTTAATTGAACGCGAGCGGTGTATACCAGACCTGACGGTTTATTACGACTGTCGGCACTGCAGTTGTTCTTTTTCCAGATAGTCATGGCGCGGCACATACCAAGCGTGGATCTTTGGGCTTGCGCCCGCTGACGCACAGGAATCAGTGGCTCGACACGGCGCCAAAATGCATCCGTGACTTCCCCATGCGTTTACCTTTGTCACCCTCCCTCTGCACGCGGTCATCGCATATGGAAGCTCATTATACATTCTTTACGGATAGGCTTTAAGAATCATAAATCAAAGACCTGACCCCTTTATTTT
>DAIRVL010000156.1:0-6010 GCA_036802845.1 Pseudomonadales bacterium
GGGCTTCTTCAAGCTCTGCCAGGTTTTCTACTTCCACTTCAATGGGTTTTCCCGGATGCAGTCTTTGTGCGCTTGATACGGCGGCCCTAATGCCACCACAAGCCTGAATGTGATTCTCCTTGATCAGGTAAGCGTCATACAGCCCTATCCGGTGATTATGACAGCCCCCACAAGTGACCGCATATTTTTGCGCCGTGCGTAAACCAGGTAAGGTTTTGCGCGTATCGAGGAGTTTAACCCGGGTATGTTTAACCCGTTCGGCGTAATAGTGACTGAGCGTAGCAGTGCCCGAAAGCGTTTGCAGGAAATTAAGCGCACAGCGCTCGCCGGTCAGAATAGCGCGCGCAGGCCCCTGAATATGGCACAGCAACTGATCAGGCACCAAGGTGTCGCCATCCTGTGCTTGCCAGGTGAGTTGAATGCGTTCATCAAGCTGACGAAACACCTCGTTTACCCATGCGCGACCACACAGCACGCCCGCTTCACGGGTAATCAGAGTGGCCTTGGCCTGCTTGGCGGCGGGAATTAATTCTGCCGTGATGTCACCACTGCGAATATCCTCAAGCAGCGCCCAACGTACGGTATGTTGGATATCGTGTTTTAACAAATCGGGGTCAAGCATGGTCACGTCTCTTATTACACAAAAGGGAGGGTCGTTTGGTTCGAAATTATACTGTAATGCCTGGGTAAATCAGGACGTTTTCTGATATTGAATTTAATTTTATGGTGCTTGTGTCAGGCTTTCATGCTTTAAAATTTTGCATTACTTTACATTACATCGTTGAATGAGCTAGATTTGTTTGGTCTGTTGGTTTAACTAATCACAGCCAATGTATTAGTTTTTTTGGAATACGTTGAAAAACAAGGTCTGTATTACAATAATTAAAAAAGACAACAAATTACTTGAGAGCAAGGAAAATGCTGAAATCAACTCAGAGTGTTTCTTCGAAAGCGTCGCTTACTGGTTTAAAAACAAACGAAGACAAACAAAAACCTGCAAAACGCATCTATAGCGTGCGGATTTTTTATGCCATTTTTTTTGGTATTGCGGTCTTGGGATTTGCTTTTCAGTCGCCCAAACTTGATACGGTTGATCTGGCGCTGATCTCAGTCTGTACTATTGCCAGTCTGGTTTCGTTTGTTTTAAGTATTAAATCAGATAGGCATTAACTAAAAGCGTTTTACCTAGCACGTTCTACACGACACCCTTTTTCGCAGCACCTTTTCGCAGCACATAGAAAGCGACGCTGTCTTCCATGTGCTGTGAGGTCAAACAGTTTTTTATTGCATAAATTCCGACATGGCAAGTGCGGGGTTGTCGAGCACTTTAGGCGCAGACATGTCCATAATGTCACCCCAGGCCGCTGCAATTTCATCGACTGTAGCAACACCCGAGGCGTCTTTTGCCTTGTAGCCTTTGCTTCGGGCCCAATTGGCGTGGGCAAAACTGCCGGCGCCGGCTTCGAATACGGCGCCGTTGGTATTGACTTCCTCGGTACACAAATACGCTACGATAGGCGATACGGCTTCGGGTTTTAATTTTTCTAATATTTGAGGTGGCATGAGGTTTTCTGTCATGCGCGAGGCCGCTGCTGGGCACAAAATGTTGGTCTTGACGTTATATTTTGCACCTTCCTGGGCCAGCGCTTTGGCAAAACCAATGAGGCCTGATTTGGCTGCACCGTAGTTGGTTTGACCAAAATTGCCGAACATGCCGGAACCTGATGCCGTGATAACGATACGACCGTATTGTTGTTCTTTTAAAATCGGCCAGGCGGCTTTGGTTACGTTATAAGTGCCATTGAGATGGGTGTCGATTACGGCATCCCACTCTTCATCAGTCAATTTTGAAAAACTTTTATCGCGTAATATGCCTGCATTATTGACCAGAATATGCAAACCACCAAAATGATCCAGCGCGCTTTTAACGATATTGCTTGCTGTTTTTCGATCAGTCACTGAATCCATGTTGGCCACTGCGTTACCACCGGCGGCTTTGATTTCATCGACTACTTTTTGCGCCATGGGTGTGCTTTGTCCTGAACCATCAACGGCACAACCCAGATCGTTAACAACAACGTTGGCACCTAATGAAGCGAGAAGTTTTGCGTGAGATCGCCCCAGTCCACCACCGGCACCTGTGACGATGGCTGTTTTTCCTTTTAAACTGATTTTAGACATAAGTGAAATTTCCTGATTGTGCATTTTTATTATTGTATCCCTTGGTTGTGCTGATTTTTCTGTGCCGAGATTCTTGCACAGGTGGCGCACTTATATGCCAAGGAATGGTCCGCCTCATGATGCTCACAGGTCTTGGCCATTATTGGTTTGGCAAGGCTCGTCAGAGCAGGCATTTGCACAATAAAACAGAAGCTACTGGCATGCAACTGATTCTATTTAGACTGGATTCGCCGGAAAAAAACAGTCAGAAGAATGTCATGATGTGGACGATCATGCGTCGATTTTTTTACAGGGTATGTCAGCCGTTGACAGTTTTTTAAGAATATCATCGAGATGTTCAGGGCCGCGTGTTTGCAGCATTAGTATGACTTCTACGGCTTCGAGAGGTAATTTGGTAAAACTTCGTTGATGGGTTATATCAACAATATTGGCGTCTGTTTCTTCGATAATTTGGCACACTTTACCTAAGGCGCCGGGAATATCGCGTAAGGTCACCGTTAATTTCACTAATCTGTGGGCCCGCTCCATGCCGCGTTGGATAATAAGCGAAAGCACCGGCATGTCGATATTGCCCCCCGAAAGCAGTAAACCCACTTTTTTATTTTTAAATGATTCGCCATGGGCAATGAGTGCCGCTAAAGCAACGGCGCCCGCACCTTCAACCACGGTTTTTTCTTGTTCCAGAAGTGAGAGTACCGCTTGTTCAATGGCTAATTCATCCACTAGAAGTATCTGATCGACCAGCGTTTTGATAATACGCAAAGGAAGATCGCCCGGACGTTTAACACCAATGCCATCGGCCAGGGTTGTGCGCCCACAACGAATAGGTTTTCCTTCCAGCGCTTGCTGCATGGAAGGATAACGTTCCGCTTCAACCCCGATGATTTGAATGGCCGGATTAATGTGTTTTGCTGCGATGGCATTGCCACTGATCAGTCCACCACCACCCACTGGAATGATTAAGGCATCAAGATCGGGTATGAGATCTAACATTTCACAGGCTATGGTGCCTTGGCCGGCAATTACATATTTATCATCGTAGGGGTGAATAAAGGTTAGATTCTTTTCTTGGCCGAGCAAACGCGCATAATCAGCGGCTTCTTCCAGGCTTTCACCGTGTATCACTACATGGGCGCCGTATTTTTCGGTATTCCTTTTTTTAATGGTGGGTGTAAATTTTGGCATGACAATGGTGCAGTCTATATTGAGTCGTTGAGAGTGGTAGGCCACCGCCTGTGCATGATTACCTGCAGACATGGCGATAACGCCATGTTGTTTTTCAATATCGGTTAATGAATTTAATTTAATAAAAGCACCGCGTTCCTTGAACGAAGAGGTGCGCTGGCGATTTTCGTATTTCAAATAAACCGATGCCCCGGTTTCTTCGGACAGTGCGCTTGAATATAAACACGGTGTTTCTTTGATCACGTCTTTAAGCTGTTGTCTTGCCAGGATAATGAGCGATTGAATTTCTTGAATAGTAAACGTTGCGGAACAGTCTGCGACCATTGGTTGACCTTGATGCTAAAAATGAGACGTGCTCGAAAGTCTATCGAGTGTGAGTTTAATGCTGGGAATCTGTCTTTATGCGATGGATGTTACTCAGTTCAGACCGCGTCAAAAATAAAATAACAAGCCACTGTTTGAAGTTTAGAATAGAAATTTCAGGGTGGCATCGGTACGCAAAGGAACAGTCTCGTCCTTTAAGTAGAGGGTTGACGGCGCATCAAATAGATTCTGGAATTCACTTGCTGAAAATTTGAAATAACCCAGATCGGTTTGAGCATCAAAAACCAAATGAGGGGAAATATAAAACCTGAAACCCAGGGTGGGGGAAATCAGGAAATTTTCATTCTCTTTATCGGTGGGAAGTATGGCACTGATGGTAGAAAATTGTTCTACAAAACTTGGCTGTAAATGGCTGCCAAGATAAAACTTGAGCGTTTCATCGGTTTCTTCTTTTAAAGACGGCCGACTCAGCAGGGGCGTTTCATTTTTAAGGGGTGTATTTTCTGCGATAGTTATCTGTGTTTTGTTTATTTCGTTTTGTGGTTTCAGCGTTTGGACGTGGATGAAGTAGTCGTTAGGCAATAGCGTATCAACACGGTAGGGCGGTGCAATCGTCGTTTTTTCCTCAGCACCAATGGGAGTAGAGGCGAGGGGCGTCATAAGCAGGAGTGTTACAACGTATGCTCTGTGCAAAGTGCTGCTCACTCAAAAAAGTTTGAGCTAAGTTTTAAAACTGTTTTAAGTGTGCATGAACAGAATTGGACAGCGACATGATTCTTATGCCGCATCATCGCCCCCGTTATCCTGTTCGGGGCATTGCTCCCTTAGGTAGCGGGCAAAGGCCCTGCAAACGTCTTCGTGGGTAAATACGCCGACAAGTTTGTCTTTCTTGGTCACTATGGCCGAACCAATATGACGTTTGGCCATGGTATCAAGCACTTCATCCAAGGGGGTGCAAAGGTCGATGACATAGGCATTGGGCATGTAAGCATCTTCAACACTTAACTCTTTGCCTTCGGGGTAACCAAAATCCGGCCCTAATAACAATTTAATGTCACGATCGGTGACGATGCCCACAACGGCGTTATTTTCAGTAACAGGTAAGTGGTGTAAATGGTGTTCACGCATGAACTGTTGTGCAATTTCTATGGGAGCGCTTTTTTGTACTGAATGAGGGAAAGGTGTCATCACGCTTTTTATTTTTGGAATTGTTTTCGTCTTTATCATGTTGCTTCTCCTGTGGACGAGCTATAAATGAATTGCCGGACAAGTCTCATTCGATGCGTATGCGCTTACGAGTATAACAGATCAGATTGGGTCAAGATAACGCGTTTTAATTGTCAGTTTATCGAGTTTAATGGATGTTATCTGCGCTGCTTTGACAGATTTAGCCTCCTTTATTTGCTACACTTCGGACGTTATTTTGCTGATGGTTTGGACGATGATTGTTCTGGTTTCCCTGGAAAATATAAATGATGCGCAATTGATTTGTAATGCCCTTAAGGGGCAAGGCATCAGGAGTCATGCTGAAGAATTCGAGGGTCGTTATCAAGTGGTGCTTTCGGACGAACAGGATCTCAATGAAGCGAGCCGATTGATTTCACACTATCTCGTGCTTGATTCTGACATCGAGGCTGAACAAAAGCTCAATCCGGGTTCGCTATCCTGGAACAATTTAAGTGCAAGCTGGTTCTGCGTAGTGGTCTGCGTGATAGAGCTCGTTATTTATTTATTGGCTAATGCAGGCTGGCACGAAACGTTATTTTCATACTTGTCATTTCCATCAACAGCGGAGCTGTCTGAAGGCTTTAATGCGTGGCGCTTTGTTACACCGGTTTTTTTGCACTTTTCAGTGATGCACATTGTGTTTAATCTACTTTGGTGGTGGCAATGGGGTACGCTGGTGGAGCGTTCGCACTCGTCATTCAGGCTTATGAGTATTTTTATTTTTACAGCACTTGCGTCGAATGGGATGCAGTATCTTCTTGTAGGGCCCAATTTTGGCGGTTTATCGGGTGTTGTCTATGGCTTGTTAGGGTATTTATGGATGTATAAAAAATATATACCGTCGAGCACAGTGTATGTGCATCCTAATATCCTTAGAGCCATGTTGATTTGGATGCTACTGGGTTTTAGTGGTTTGTTAACGGTAGTAATTGGCCCCATGGCGAATTGGGCGCATGCCTTTGGTCTGATTATGGGTTGCGTTTTGGGGTGGGCTTATGCCTATATTGATAAAGCGCATGATCAAAATGTTTGAATGCCTTAAATGTGTGACCTGTTTTGTGTTTATGTAAAAAAACGGGGATTTCTGAGAACA
>DAIRVL010000157.1:0-5797 GCA_036802845.1 Pseudomonadales bacterium
GAAAAAATTCCGGTCGATGGGATATTAATTGAAGGCCAAACGAGCGTGGACGAGTCACTGCTCACCGGCGAGGCCATTCCTGTTGAAAAAATACCGGGCGATACGGTTGCCGGTGGCAGTCTAAATCAAAGTGGGCTCATTACCTTCCGCGCCACACGTGTGGGCAAAGACACCTTGCTGGCACAAATTATCAACATGGTTGAACAAGCCCAAACCGACAAAGCACCCATCCAGCGTTTTGCCGATCGCATTTCAAATTATTTTGTACCGATGGTTGTCCTGGCCGCGATTGCAACCTTTTGTGCCTGGTATTTCCTGCCGATTCCTTTCGATGAAAACAGCAGTCGTTTTCTTTTTTCTATTCAGCTGATGATTGCGGTGCTGGTGATTGCCTGCCCCTGTGCACTGGGTCTGGCAACGCCAACGGCCATCATGGTGGGCAGTACAGCCGGTCTGCAACGCGGTATCTTGTTCAAAAAAGGTTCGGTTCTGGAAAAAATTTCCCATTTGAAAATCGTCCTTTTGGACAAAACAGGCACGCTCACCGAAGGCCGCCCGGCGCTGATGCATACGGTGACCCTTAACAATCAAAACAACACGTCATTACTCCAACTTGCCGCCAGCATCGAAACCCATTCCACGCATCCACTGGCCAAGGCCCTGGTCAAGGCGGCCGAAACACAGCAACTTTCCCTGCAAGCCACCACCGAAGTGAAAGAGTTTCAGGGTCAAGGCACGCAGGCAACTATTAATCACCAACTGATTCGAATCGGCAAGGCGTCCTTTGTGACTAAGGACCAAACTGCGTTGGCGACACTACAAAAAGAGTTGGACGTTTTGAATAGTCAGGGTCACAGCATCGTTTATATCTCTGCCGACAACACTCTCTTGGGTGCACTAACCCTGTTTGATCGTTTAAAAGACGACTCCATTCTCGCGGTAACTCGCTTCAAGGAACTACAGATCACACCCATTTTACTATCAGGTGACAATCGCGCTGCTGTGGCCGAAATTGCCCGGCAAGTAGGTATTACCGACGCGCAGGCTGAAGTCAGCCCCGGTGATAAAATCAATCAAGTCAAAGCGTGGCAAAACAAAGGCGCGCTGGTGGCAATGGTCGGCGATGGCATTAATGATGCTCCGGCACTGGCACAGGCCGATATCGGCATTGCGATTGGCTCAGGTGCCGATGTCGCCAAGGAAACAGGTGATATTGTGCTTATCAACAACACCTTGATGGATGTAGTTCGTGCTATAAAACTGGGCAAATTAACACTGCGCACCATCAAACAAAATTTCTTCTGGGCTTTTTTTTACAACCTGATGATGATTCCTGTGGCAGCCGGAATTCTTTACCCCTCTTTTGGCATCATTCTAAAACCAGAATGGGCCTGTATCGCCATGTGGCTATCGTCCTTAACGGTGGTGGGTAACTCGCTTTTGCTCAAATCAAAAGCCCGACTCGTGTTTAGCGACGCGTATTACAACGAATCGTGATAGCTTGACATAACCATAATTAATAGTAATTGTTGGCTTTGTATTAATTAAACTAATATTGCACCCTCTGTTTCTTCTGTATAAAGGGTCACAAGACAGCATGAGCCTCGCCAATACCGATCTGAATCTCTTTAAAATTTTCGATGTTATCTATCGGGAAGCAAATATCACTAAAGCAGCACAAGCACTGGGCATCACCCAACCGGCTGTCAGTAACGCTTTATCACGCATGCGCCAGCTTTTTAATGATGAACTATTCATACGCACCAGTAAGGGCATGAAGCCCACCCCATTGGCACAAAATATCTACCCTTCAGTGCGTTCGGCGCTAAAACTGTTACGAATCAGTGTTGATGAAGGCCGATCATTTGATCCCACGAGCGAAACAACATTTAATCTTTGCGTTAATACGGTGTCGCAACTGGTGATCTTGCCCGATATCATTCCTGAACTGTCATTCAATTTCTCGAATATCAAACTGATTACCCATTCAATTCAGACGACCGATCTAATCAAAGCGCTTAACTGTGGCACCCTTGATGTAGCCGTAGAACATGGCATCAACATGCCTGCGCACATTAAACGAAAAGCCTTATTTGATGATGATTATGTCTGTGTGGTCAGAAAAGATCATCCCCGAATCAAACAACAACTCACGCTCAAACAATTTGAATCCGAACAGCATTTGTTACTGGTTGAACAACAGTGTGGATACAATCCCCTGGAGGTTGCCCTGGCGGAACAAAATATAAAACAAAATGTTATTTTTACTGGCAATAATTACATCACCATGCCACCCGTATTAATCGCCGCAGATGCCATCATGACGATTGAGCGAACATTGGCACAATCACTCCACAATCACCTCGGCATCCAAATACTGGAAGCGCCTTTTAACGTGCCCAAACGAACAACCTTTCTTTACTGGCATGAAAACGTTGAAAGCAGTGAAGCTAATCAGTGGTTGCGAGAAACCATCATCAATGCGGTGAAAAATTCCAGGATAATTACGGCTCAATAATACGCACTTTTTTAATCACAATGGCCGGAGTGGGCACATTCTGGAAAGGATAACGGCTAGTGGTGGGTGTCTGCGCAATGGCAGTAACAACCTTCATGCCTTCAACAACACGACCAAATACGGCATAACCAAAACCATTTGCACCATGGTCCAACGAGGTATTATCAACCAGGTTAATAAAAAACTGCGACGTTGCGCTGTCAACTTCTGCGGTACGCGCCATTGCCAAGGTGCCTTGCAGGTTTTTCAAACCGTTATTGGCTTCGTTTTTAACGGGTGCTTTAGTCTGGCGTTGTTGCCAGGCTTCGTCAAAACCACCGCCCTGAATCATAAAACCATCAATAACACGATGAAACAGCGTGCCGTTGTAATGCCCCTCTTTGCTGTAACTTAAAAAGTTTGCCACCGAGAGCGGAGCCTGCTCAGGAAAAAGTTCAAGTGTAATGTCACCCATTGTGGTTTCCATCACCACCCGGGGATTGGGTGTTTTCTGTGGCGTTTCGGCCCATGCGACTGAGCAGCTCAATAGACTCAGCAAGGATGCTATAAACAGCGCTTTATACGTATTCATTATTAACTCCTGTTTTAGGTTTGGAATTTACTTGATAACACATGAATTAAATCACAAGCCTTATAACGTTTTCATTAAAAGTCCAAAAGAAAGATCCTGCGTATTGGACCAGGGCAGCCACACCTGATGACCCGATCCCGGTGCCACCGTGAGGTTTTCACCTTTTTTGTTTTGTATGTCGTTTACCCTGAATTTGACATTACCTGCCGGCGTCATTAATTCCAGCTCATCACCCAGCTCAAACCGGTTCTTAACCTCGATATATATTTTTTTTCTTTGCTCATCAAAGGCCAACACTTCACCCACAAATTGCTGACGGGTACTCACTGAATTACCTGTTTCATAATTTTGATATTCGCTCGGCACATGGCGTCGATAAAAACCTTCGGTGTAACCTCGACTTGCCAAACTTTCCAACTCATTCATCAAGGAAAAATCAAAGGATTTGCCGGCAAGCGCATCCGTAAGCGCGCGACGATACACCTGCGCTGTGCGCGCAACATAAAAATGCGATTTCGTCCGCCCTTCAATTTTTAATGAATTTATACCCATGTCTGCCAGCCGTTTGACATGTTGCACCGCGCGCAAATCTTTGGAGTTCATAATATAGGTGCCATGCTCATCTTCATAAATGGGCATGTATTCACCCGGTCGTCCCTGCTCCTGTAACAAAAACACGGATGATGGATCGGCACCGTGTTCATCGGCATGGGTGTGTGTATTTTTATTGTCACAACAGGATGCTGATTGCGCAGGATACAACGGAATAATATCACCCGATTCATTTTCATGCGCTGCATGGGTTTGATAATTCCAACGACAGGAGTTAGTGCAAGCCCCCTGATTAGAGTCACGATGGGTCATATAGCCCGAAAGCAAACAGCGGCCTGAATAAGCAATACACAAGGCACCGTGAACAAAAACTTCCAGTTCAATATCCGGACAACGTTGACGAATGTCTTCGATTTCATCCAGGGAAAGTTCACGCGATAAAATAATGCGTTTGATGCCCAGCTTTTCCCAAAACTTGACCGCCATATAATTCACGGTATTGGCCTGCACTGAAAGATGTACCGGCATGTCAGGCCACTGTTCCCTGACCAGCATGATCAAGCCGGGATCGGACATAATGAGCGCATCGGGTTGAATCGCCAATACTTCGGTCATATCCCGCACGAAGGAACGCACTTTGTCATTATGCGGTGCAATATTACAGGCCAAATACAAATGTTTGCCTAAACGATGGGCTTTTTCAGCGGCCAGCACCAGATTTTCTATTCGGTTAAATTCGTTATTTCTCACCCGCAAACTGTAGCGTGGCTGGCCTACATAAACAGCATCGGCACCATAGGCAAAGGCGTAGTCCATCATTTTCAGTGAACCGGCCGGCAGCAGTAATTCAGGAATCATCTAAACCTCGAACAGAAAAATACCTGCTGGCAAGCACCATGCAGTAAACAGCGTTTGATCATAAAAGAAAGGTGTGTAAAACGAAAAATCACCCGCGAAGAGTGATTTTTATAATGGGATGCAAGCCTAGCATATCCCGCTTATTCCATAAATATGGTCTGGGTATTACTATTGCCATTCTTTTTGACACTGGCTCATATAACCATCATAGTCACCCGACTCTGCCTGCTGATCATAATGACCGTCGCAATACTCATGCACAATCGACGTAGCGAGTTGTTCATACTCTTCAGCAAGTTCATCTTTCTGATTCTGATAAGTCTGATAATCGCCCCAGAGCTGGTTTATTTCCGGATCGTTCATCGTGACTTTTTCAACTATATGTGGGTTTTTTTGCCACTCTCGATCAAGCCGTTCTATCAAATAATCTCTGTCGTTAAAGGATTTTGATTTATCTGTAGTCGGTGTTGTCAGCAAACCATCCACCACTAAAAGATACGCATCAAAACAAGTTTTATTATCGCCTTGAGCGTAATTGAGCATTTTATCTGTCGCATATTTAAACAAGGTGCGACCACTGCTATCGGGTCGGCTTACATCGCCGTATTTTTTCTCCCATGTGTAATTGATTAAATTACTGTCACACGACTCTTCACGTAACTGCTCAGCATACAGTGGTTGAAACAACACCATGCCGATTAAAAATACCCATTTACGAAACATTGACTCTACCTTAAAAATGCATCACAGGTATCAACTCTGTTTCGTCCCTGACTACAGTAACTGCGAACCCGATAAACGATTTACCTATCTTATTTTTAAGGCTAGCGGGGCTTTTTCACTTCATTGGGCACAAGTAGTTACAGCACGTAGCAATATTCTGTTTTTATGTAGTGATTAACAAAGCTGTGTAAGCGCTACACAGGTTTTTAAAAAATGACATGGAGTTACCTATAGTTGCCCGTCGCATCAACAGGTCTGTGCTAGTCTTAACGGACATGAATAAAATTCCACACGGGTGCTAAAGAATGATGCTGACTTCATCCAGAAAAAAACATGTGCTGACTGCAATCACTGTAGCAATAACCAGTTTTAGCGGTGTCTGCCTTTCGGAGCCCGCAGTCGTTGGAGTATCCCAACAAGCACAAAATAAACAATCACTGCCTAGACCAGCCAAAGGCATGAGCAAAACGCAGGTAAGCCAACAGTTTGGCCAGCCCAACAGCACAGAAGCAGCGCTAGGACAACCGCCTATCAGCGTATGGATTTATCCGGAATATTCAGTTTATTTTGAGTAC
>DAIRVL010000158.1:0-5749 GCA_036802845.1 Pseudomonadales bacterium
TAAAGCCCTTATGTCCAGTCCAGTTATCCTCTGGCAAGGGATCCGAAAGCGCTACATGCCATTGAAAATTACTGTATTTACGGGCTAATTCTTCAAATTCTTCTGCATAAAACATTTCACGCAAACTTCGGGCACCGTACCAATAACTTATTTTTCGCTTACTGTTCAATCGCAGGAGTTGATCAAAAATATGCGAACGTAAAGGTGCCATTCCCGCACCGCCACCCACGAACACCATTTCAGCCTGGGTGTTTTTTGCAAAGAAATCACCAAAGGGACCGTATACGTTAACTTTATCACCCGGCTTCAGACCAAAAGTCCAGGAAGACATTTTTCCGGGCGGAATACCTTGTGAACCGGGAGGTGGAGAGGCGATACGAATATTAAATTTAACGATACCTTTTTCTTCGGGATAATTTGCCATCGAATAGGCACGGGTAACCGTTTCGGTCACCGTGGATAGGTTGTCCCAGATTTTGAAACGATCCCAATCGCCGTGATATTGCTTATCAACATCAAAGTCGCGGTAGTTGATCGTGTGTGGAGGACATTCTAACTGAACATATCCACCCGCTCTGAAGTTTACATTTTCACCCTCAGGCAGTTTTAAGACGAGTTCCTTAATAAAGGTTGCGACATTGTTATTTGACGCTACGGTACACTCCCACTTTTTGACGCCAAAACACGATGGCTCCACCTCGATGGTCATGTCCTGTTTTACTGGAACCTGACAAGATAAACGCCACCCTTCTCTCACCTGACGTTTGTTAAAATGGGTTTCCTCTGTGGGCAAAATATCACCACCACCTTCAAATACACGCACCCGACACTGCCCACAGGTACCACCACCACCACACGCAGACGAAACAAAAATTTTCTGGTCAGCCAAGGCTGTCAGCAATTTCCCGCCAGCATTACAATTAATTGATTTGTCAGCGTCATCATTTATCGTTATATGTACCGAACCGGAGCTTACGAGCTGGGATCGTGCGGCAAGAATAACAGCAACCAAGGCCATAATGATGCCCGTAAACATGACTACGCCTAATGTAATTTCTAGATCCATCCGTCACTACCTTTTATCATCAAGTTTTTATTTGGGCGGTTAAAGCTGTACGCCAGAAAATGACATAAAACCCAATGACATCAAACCTACAGTGATGAATGTAATACCCAAACCTTTTAAGCCTTCGGGCACATCACTGTATTTAAGTTTCTCACGTATACCCGCCAAGGTCAGAATGGCCAGTGACCAACCAATTCCAGCACCAAACCCGTATACAACACTCTCACCAAACGTGTAATCACGTTCGACCATAAAAAGGGTGGCGCCCATAATTGCGCAATTAACCGTAATCAAGGGCAAAAACACGCCCAAGGCGTTATAAAGAGCAGGTACGAATTTATCAAGAAACATTTCCAGTATCTGCACCACGGCCGCAATAACAGCGATGTAGGTCAATAAACCAAGAAAACGTAAATCAACACCGGCCAGATCTTCACTTATCCAGGTCAAGGCACCTTCATTCAGGAGTACGGATAACAACAGTTGATTAATGGGAATAGTCACACCCAGCACAACAGTGACCGCAATTCCCAGCCCAATGGCACTTTCAATTTTTTTGGAAATGGCAATAAAAGTGCACATGCCCAAAAAGAAAGCCAGCGCCATATTCTCAATAAAAACAGCCCGGATAAACAAGCTTACATAGTGCTCAAACATGGCAAACTCCTAAAACACTTCCAGCGTTTTTGTGTGAGGGCTTATCTCGAACTCGTTACGTTCAAGTTGATTGGTTTTGACCGTGCGTAATCCCCAGATAATTAAACCGATCAGAAAAAACGCAGAGGGAGGCAGCAGCATAATGCCGCAGGCAACATACCAACCCCCATCAGAGACCAAAGGTAAAATTTCTATACCGAAAAGTTTCCCGGATCCCAGTAATTCCCTGATCACACCCAAGATTAAAAGCATGGCGCTGTAACCCAGCCCATTGCCAATACCATCCAGAAAACTGATCACGGGTGGATTTTTCATTGCAAATGCTTCTGCCCGACCCATGACAATGCAATTGGTAATAATCAATCCGACAAACACGGAAAGGGCCTTGCTGATGCCGAAGGCATAGGCTTTCAGAATTTGATCTACAACAATCACCAATGAAGCGATGATCGTCATCTGAACAATAATACGGATACTGCTCGGAATATGGTTTCTGATTAAACTGATAAAGTAATTGGAAAAAGCTGTCACCAAGGTCAGCGCAATACACATGGTAACCGTTGTGTTTAGATTGCTGGTCACCGCCAAGGCTGAACAAATTCCCAGAATCTGAAAGCCAATCGGGTTGTTGTTAAAAATAGGCCCTAACAGAATTTCCTTCGTGTTTGATGATTCAGACATTTTAAACTCCCTCTTTACCAAGCTTGTTAAGAAAGGGGCCAAAACCCTCTTTGCCCAACCAGAATTGCATCAAATTTGTTACGCCTCGACTGGTCAAAGAGGCCCCGGACAAAGCATCCACTTGATGAACCGCCTCAGGCCTGGATTTATCAACATTACCTTTGACCAAGGCAATGGAAACATTATTCTGGTCATCATAAATTTTTTTGCCTGGCCACAGCGCTTTCCACTTTGGATTATCCACTTCGCCGCCTAATCCAGGCGTTTCTGCATGTTCATAAAAACCCAAACCCACTACGGTATTAAAGTCATTCTTCAAAGCTACAAAACCGTATAACGTTGACCATAAACCATAGCCATGGACTGGCAAAATAATTTTATCAAGGTTGCCCGTACTATCACGATGCAAATACACCGGATAATACCTGGCCCGCATTTTAATTGAGGCAATATCCTGTTCGGACGACAGCATTACATTGCTGCCTGTAATTTTAGCCGCCTTGCGTGGATCATATAAGTTGGCATCTGTCACACCCATTTCTGACAATTCTTCCGGTGTTGCAAATCGACCCTCGCTTACATTAACCAATCGGGTTTCAATTTTTTCAAACGCTGTTTTGACCGACTCTCTCTCATTCAATAAACCCGCTGCTGCCAGAATGTTTTTTTGCTTATCAAGTAAGCGATTTTCAGTCTGGATGGGTTTGAGCAACACGGCAGAACCGGCCACAATGACCGAGCATACGAGACAGAGCACTCCTGCCACAAACACCGTTTTTCCAATACTATCGTTAGACATTACGCGCTCTCCTGCGTTTTATATTCGCTTGCATGACAAAATAATCAATAATCGGAGCGAACAGGTTAGCAAACAGAATCGCCAACATCATACCTTCTGGGAAAGCCGGGTTAATCACCCGAATCAAACTGACCATCACGCCTATCAAAATACCGAAAATCCATTTGCCTGTGTCCGTCATCGCCGCCGACACAGGATCGGTTGCCATAAAGGTCATACCAAAGGCAAAACCACCTAAAACAAAATGCCACGCGGGAGACAGCGCAAACATGGGATTTGTGTCGCTGCCAACAACATTAAACAGTGTGACCGTAGCAAGCATGCCAAAAAAAACACCCGACACAATGCGCCATGAAGCAATTTTGCTGATCAATAAAACAGCCAGACCCAGCAAAATAGCAATAACGGAGGTTTCACCAATGGAACCGGGTTCAAAGCCTATAAACGCATCCATCCAGGTCAATCCATGTGTCTGGATGGCCGCCAGCCCCCCTTCCGCCGCCAAACTCAAGGCCGTGGCACCGGTGACACCATCAACAGCAATCCAGACTGCATCGCCTGACATTTGCGCCGGATAGGCAAAAAACAGAAACGCCCGACCCACCAAGGCTGGATTGAGGAAGTTTTTCCCTGTACCACCAAACACCTCTTTGCCTAAAACAATGCCAAAGCTGATGCCCAGAGCGACCTGCCACAAGGGAATTGTCGGCGGACAAATAAGCGCAAACAGTATGGATGTTACGAAGAAACCTTCATTCACTTCATGACCGCGCACTGAAGCGAACAAAACCTCCCAAAATCCACCGACGATAAATGTGACCGCATAAATAGGTAAAAAATATACCGCGCCATAAATGAAATTGTCCCACAGACTTGATGCATCATGACCTGCAAGGATTTCAATAATCGCACCATGCCATCCCGCAAGCGAAGTCAAACCCGCACCTGACATCGCCGTATTGCCTTGCAAACCAACGTTGTACATGCCAAAGAACATGGCTGGAAATGTGGCCAGCCAAACCAGAATCATGATTCGCTTTAAATCAATTGAATCACGCACATGGGATGCGCCCTGCGTGACATCTTTGGGTTTATACAGCCCGGAATCAACGGCTTCATACAGTGCATACCACTTTTCGAACCGGCCCCCTTTTTCAAAGTGGTGGGCATTTTTTTCAAAAAATTGTCTTAAACCCACGGTTTTAGCCCTCTACTTCGATGCGCGTCAAATTATCACGGAGAATGGGACCAAACTCATGCTTACCCGGACAAGCATAAGTACATAAAGCCAGATCTTCTTCATCAAGCTCAAGACAGCCTAAAGCCTGGGCCATGTCTGTATCACCCACCAGCAAATAACGCAGCAATGCCGTTGGTAATATATCCAGCGGCATGACCTCTTCATAAGTTCCCACTGGCACAAGAGCGCGCTGACTGCCATTGGTAGATGAGTTAAAATTAAAGAGCTGTTTACCTAAAAACCCAGACAGAAACACATTTAATACGGAGTGTTTTTTAAGACCTGGACGCAAATAATGCAGAAATTCTCTTTCAGCATCACCCTCCTCAATAACACTCACTTGCTGATGATAACGCCCTAAATAAACGGCGGATCCTCGGCAGGCACGGCCACTCAAAACCGAGCCGGAAATTATTCGATTAGATCCACTCTCAAGTTCTTTGTGTACGATCTCTTCAAGCAAAGCACCTAGTCGTGTCTTAATGAGACGAGGTTTACGTACACGCGGACCAGCCAGTGAGATAACACGAGAAGTATCCAGTTGACCGCTGACAAATAATTTGCCCATAGCTGCAACATCTTGATAATTAACGCTCCAGACCGTGCGTTGTGCAGAGACGGGGGCCAGAAAGTGAATATGCGTTCCAACAAGTCCCGCAGGATGCGGACCCGAAAACTCATGAACTTCAACGGATGGATGCGATAAGACAGGAATATCACTTCCAGGTGCTTTACATACAAATACTTTGCCTTGAGTCAAACGCGTTAACAGGGCAAGTCCATCTACGAATGCGTCTTTTTGATCTGCCAATACCAGCGCGGGATTTGCCGCAAGTGGATTCGTATCCATGGCGGTAACAAAAATGGCAAAAGGCTCAGAATCCAAGGCAGGGATTTTACTAAAAGGACGTGTGCGAAATGCCGTCCACAATCCCGCCTCATTGAGGTTGGATTGCACCTCTTCCCGTGACAAGGTAGCAAGTTTCAGCCTTGAATAAACTGGGAAGGTGCGCTGTTCTTCCGTTTGATCAAGCTTGATTTCAACTGATAGCAGAATACGTTTAGGGCCGCGATTTATGGCGCTAATAACACCCGCCTCCGCTGCCGTGTACTTCACTCCAGGGTTTTTCTTGTCGGTAAACAGGACTTGCCCTCGTTTTACTCTATCGCCCTCCTTGACTTCCAGGCTGGGTTTAATCCCCAGATAATCACAACCAAGAACACCAATCGTTGTGCAGCCATGGAGATTTGTCTCTACGGTTTGAATCGGCTCACCCGTAATAGGCAAATCAAGACCTCGTTTTAG
>DAIRVL010000159.1:0-5731 GCA_036802845.1 Pseudomonadales bacterium
GGCGTAACAACAGGTGTGCTGATACGCGCAGCTGATAGATATCCTTAAAATACGGGTGATCCGCCGGATTCAAACCATTGGTAAAAAGCTGTTCAATGTAGGGGCCGCCAAATTGGCCCGGTGGCAAACTGATATTGTGAATAACAAGCAAGTTAATTTCGTTTTCGTCGGGACGTGCATCCTGATTTGGCGAATGCACCAAACGTGCAGGTTCCAAGAGTCCGTCGATAATACGGTAAAAGGTTGCCACGTGATTCCTGATTTTTTACGGTTGAAGTGTTCTAGTGCGTTGGCCCCTTCGCACCACGCAACTCATTAACCACGGTTTGCAGCGCGCGGTCAAACACTTGCGTTTCCTGGATAATTTTCATTTCCCCTGACACCAGGGCGTTGACCAGACTGCTGCGACTGCGTTCCATGACTTTTACGCCCCGGCGGTTAACAAAAATATATTTGTTATAGCCTGCAAGATGCGCCACCAGTTTGCAACGGTACTTGTTGCCCATTTCGTCATTTCTGACTTCAAACCAAACGCCCAGATTAAGCTGATCCACCCATCCTTCGGCCTGTGCAGACGAAAGCACAGACTGCGGTGTTTCCACCGGTGCGTCCTGTAACACCGACTCTGGAGTCACCGCGCCGGTCTCGGTTTCAAGCGGTTCTGAACATACCAGTGTATCGCGCAATGCAGACTTATGCATAATTTGTCGGGTAATGGTTGCAATATCACCCAGAACCGGTGACTGCTGGCGTTTGGTGTCAAGCGGCGTATCCACCGCCTGATGCAGGAGCGATGGTGCCGTTGCAGGGCTTTTTTTGTGGGAAGTTGCCAATGTTTCCACGCTCAGCGCCACCAGATGCGCCTGTTCAAGATCTATCAAAATCTGACTGATGGTAAACGCGTCGAGCTGAACCTTTTTCAGCCCTTCGCGAATTTTTACCAGAAGTTGCGGCACCAGACTGAGCGAACGACGGCGTGCAGCGCTGTCTTTTCCGGATTGCACACTGTTGATGAGTGCTTCAGCCGTTAACATATGGTCGTGCCACGCATCACCGTCTACACCTTCTTGTAACAAGGTGAGCAGAAGCAAATTGCTCCAACCCTCATCCAATAGTCGTTGCACCACCGGTGGAATGCGTTGATTCCTGGTTAAAAGAGTCAAACTCTGCTGCACCACCCCACGTCCCAGTTCGCTTTTCTCTCGACCAGCTTCAGCCAGTTGAGCACGGTTCTCAAGGTGTTCAACGTGAGTCTGCGCACGTTTATAAAAAAACAACAAATCATTTAGTTCGCGTTCGAACACGCTAACGTCATCATCGAAATCACTGATAATCCGCTGAGTCACCTCGTCTATCTTGCTGTAAATAACCTCGCGGGCAATCGCAGATTTGCTATAGTTTTCTACACCGATCCGTGCCAGTTCATTAATAAGATTACGCGCTACATGTTCGCGCTCACCGAACAAGGTATGGTCCATGATTCCGACTTTAATCAACGGAATCTGTAAACAGCGAATCGACTTTTTGACTTGATCAGGCAAATAGGGGTCCGCCAGAATAGCATTAATCAACATCGCCACCAGCTGAATAATATCGTCATCCGCCTGCGCTAACGATGAACCCAGAAACTGATCTTGTCGTGCGTTTAACAACACCAATATGTGCGCCCTGACATCGGGCAAAAACTGACGTGAGTCCGGCTGCACCGGACTCACCGTTTTTCTTTGCAGAGAAGATAAAATCAACAATAACTCGGCTTTTGAAAGCTCGGAGGTTTTGTCACTCGGTGAGAGACGGGGCTTTGCAATATTTTCAACCGTCATCAGTTGTTGTAATTGCAAAAATGCACCACTTGTATCGTTAGATTCTATCGGGCGAATCGTTTCTTCATTGGCGCTGACAGACATCTGCTTATTAAAATCAGGTAGAATACCCGCTGCTGCCAGGGCAGCATTCGCGGCAATCAACAAACTTGCCAAGCTGCTAATTACAAAATGATCAAACAGCTTAAGCACCAGCAATTTCGCTTTACTATCCAAACCCAAGGATTGGATCGCCGCATTAAAATAGAGACACACATTGGCATGGGACAGCGGATTGTTTTTTTCATTCACCGTAAATTCATTGCTGATGGCATCCAGACGCAACGTGACTTTATACAAATCAACCGACGATGTGGCTTTGAATTTATTGGACATACGACTGATCACGGCGTCCACTTCAGCGATGTACTCATTTAGCAGCAGCGGAGGATCGGCAGTTTTATTGCTACTGTCTTCGCCCCCCAAACACAACGAACGAAATGCATGCTCAATCTGCTGGTTAAACGTCCGTTGAATAGCTCTACGCCCAATACGAATATCTCGCATCGCTTCAAAATAGAAATTCTGTTCTATATTAGTGCCCGCACTTTCAGCCAGCTCGAAAAAGCGGTCATCCACAGCATCAAGCATCTTGGCAAAGGCATCGCCTAATTGCTGAATACTCATATCAACAACGGCTTGAATCAGCGGAGGCAACACCAGCCCTCCCTTGTGCATAGCCACAGAGTCCAGAATAGTTTTCATAAGTTCAAGCTTACCTGTTGCGAATACCCGCCTGTCACGAGCAAAACCTTCACTCAATGTTTCGACAATTAAAGTTAACACTCTTTAAAGCCTAGCTATTTAAGCCGGTGTTGCTGAGATGCTTTTTTATTTTTATTGCCAAGATCACAAAAAATTATCAGAAACAATTAAATAACACGCTCATAGACACGAGCCTTTGATGACTGCCTAACCAGGCTGACGCACCAAAAATGATCAGACGGAAAAAACAAGCACAATCCTCGATCATTAATACCTATTAAAAATGTCTCAAAAAGGAACAGACCTCCTTCAGTTGTTTTATTTGAGCACCACAATTGCTCAACACACGCCAAACTCCCGGTGGTTACAGTAAAAAATCACTTGGCATGGTTCTTGAGAAGGTTCAGTACGATCACGTAACCCAATAGAGAGGAACACTATGAAAATAAAAAAACCAAGGTTTCAATGGCTCAAATGCACCAAAACACTCATCGGCGTAGCAGTGACCGCTCTGCTGGTAAGCAACAACGCAAGCGCAACAGGCGATCCGGAGAAATGGGAGCTCAAATTTGGTTTTATCAAGTTGACCGATATGGTTCCACTCGCCGTTGCCTACGAAAAAGGCTATTTCGAAGATGAAGGCTTGTATGTGACACTGGAAGCACAAGCAAACTGGAAAGTTCTATTCGATCGCGTTGTCTCAGGCGAACTCGATGGTGCCCACATGCTCGCACCCATGCCCGTCGGTGCAGCAACGGGCGTGATTACCAAAACAGAAATCATCACCCCTTTTACGCTGTCGTATAACGGTGCGGCCATTACCGTTTCAAACGCTGTATGGCAAGAAATGAAAAAGTCTGTAGCGATGGAAAATGGCAAACCGAAGCACCCCATTGGCGCAGAGGCATTAAAACCGGTTTTAGAAAGCTACAAAAAATCGGGCAAGAATTTTAATCTTGGCATGACCTTTCCCGTGGGAACGCACAATTATCTGGAACGCTACTGGCTCGCCGCCGGTGGTATTCATCCCGGTTTTTATGCGCCTGAAAAAGGTGATAACAGCGGCTCGATCAAAGGCGAAGCATTGCTGTCTGTCGTACCACCGCCACAAATGGTGCCCACCATGGAAGCCGGCACAACCGTTGGTTATTGTGTGGGTGAACCATGGAACCAGCAAGCCGTGACCAAGGGTTTGGGCGTGCCGGTTATGACCAGCGAAAATATATGGACTGACGGCGCAGACAAAGTCTTTGGTGTGACCAAAGCATTCAACGACAAATACCCCAACACCACAATTCGCACCGTAAAAGCGTTGATCCGCGCGTCCGCCTGGCTTGATGCCAACAACAATGCCAATCGTCCTGAAGCGGTAAAAATCATTTCCCGTCCCGTGTATGTCGGCGCAGATGAAGCCGTTATCGCTAACAGTATGACCGGCACCTTTGAATTCGAGAAAGGTGATAAACGCCCGATTCCTGATTTCAACAAATTCTTCCGTGGCCAGTACGGCATTCCTTACTATTCTGACGCCATCTGGTGGATGACTCAAATGCGTCGTTGGGGTCATATCAGCGAACAAAAACCTGACAGCTGGTATCTGGAGATGGCCAAAAAATCATTCCGTCCTGACATCTACGCACTGGCTGCCAAAGAGTTAGTCGCTGAAGGAAAAATGAAAGCAAGCGATTTCCCTGATCTGGACAGCAACAGCTTTATTAAAGCGGCACAAAAAAGCCCTCTGGATGGCGTAGAGTTCGATGGCAATAAACCTAACGCCTACATTGACAGTTTAAAAATAGGCCTGAAAGGAAACGAAAAACCCTGATTTAAGGCTGAAAACAAGATACGTCGTCGGCAAAACTGTCGACGATACACTCGTAAGCACTCTTGATACAAAAGGTCTTCCCATGGCAGTGATTATTAACAGTGACACGCTTCTACATACGCTCAAAAATCTTCGTTTAAATTTTACAAGCGATAAACTATTACGATTTGTTGGTCTCCCTTTGGCGGGCATGACGGTCTTTCTCCTTGGCTGGCATGTAGCGGCCTTAGGCGTACACACCTCGCTGGGACAATTTCCCGGCCCTGTGCAGGTGTTACATCAAAGTGCCGGACTGTATCAGGAATATCTGGAAGAGAAACAACGAGAAGCCGATTTTTACGCACGCCAAGAAAAACGTAATGCCGTCTTGCTTGAGAAAAACAAAGACTTCAAAGCCCAGATACGCGATTATCCGAGCAAACCCATGTTTATTAATCAAATTGGCACAAGTCTGAAAACCGTATTTACGGGTTTTTTTCTTGCCGCGATTATCGCCATACCTTTAGGTATCGCCTTGGGCTTAAGCGCCTCTCTGTATGGCGCAGTAAATCCCATTCTTCAACTGTTTAAACCGGTCTCACCCCTGGCATGGTTACCGCTGGTGACTATCGTAGTCAGCTCTCTATACACCACGGTGCATCCAGATATTCCTAAATCGTACGTTACATCGGCAGTCACCGTCATGTTGTGCTGTCTCTGGCCTACGGTCATTAACACGGCCGTGGGTGTGACATCAGTCAGTTCCGATCTGAATAATGTCAGTCGTGTCTTGCGTCTTAACTGGCTTCGACATGTGCGCAGCATCGTATTGCCTGCCGCAATACCGATGATTTTTACCGGTCTGCGCTTATCCCTCAGTACGGCATGGATGGTGTTAATCGCCGCTGAAATGTTGTCGCAAAACCCGGGACTGGGAAAATTCGTGTGGGATGAATTCCAGAATGGCAGTTCTGATTCACTGGCTCGCATCATGGTGGCCGTTCTAACAATTGGCATAATTGGCTATTTACTTGATCGCACTATGCTGACGCTGCAACGAAAATTCTCATGGGACAAACAAGCCATCACGCGCTAAAAAACCAAACACAGTAACACGCGCATATACGTTCAACTTTATAACGTATTACTAATTTTACGAGGCAACCATATGAAAACCTTGCTTGAACTGACCCAGATCGGCGTTGAATTCAAAACACCCAAAGGAAGTTTTGTTGCGCTGGATAACGTTAATCTTAAAATTGAAGAAGGTGAATTCGTTTCTTTAATAGGCCATTCCGGGTGCGGAAAGTCCACTGTTCTGAACGTAGTTGCCGGTTTACTGGTTGCAACTACCGGAGGG
>DAIRVL010000160.1:0-5656 GCA_036802845.1 Pseudomonadales bacterium
CACCTGGCTAAGCACAAAACCATCCACAATACGTGTAATACCGGTGACATCGGCCCCCGACCCCGCGTACATATCCCCCATTTTAACGGCTGGATTGGTGCCAAAATTTGTAACCTGACGGCTGTAACCTTCGGTGTTGGCATTGGCAATATTATGGGCGGTGGTTGAAAGAGCCGTCTGCTGGACTTTTAATCCCGACAACCCGTTATTGATGATACTTGCCATAACTTAGGTTCCTTCAGTCGCAATGACACGCTGATACACTCGGTTGACTTTAGTGCTGTAGTGCGGATCGGTGGCATAACCCGCCCGGTGCAATTGGTTGATATAGGCTTGAGGTTCGTTACGATGACTCATGGCCTTTGCATAACGCTCGCTGTTCTGTACAAGATGCATGTAATCCTGGAAACTTTCAGTAAAAGAATCGTAAGCACGAAAACGTGAGCGCTGTTTCATCATCACGCCGTCGCGGTATTCGTTTACATCTTTAGTCACTGTTTTACCGGTCCAGTTTTCATCGGCTTTGATATTAAATAAATTGTAGCTGCTGCTGCCATTGGCATGTTTGATTACATGTTTGCCCCAGCCCGTTTCGAGCGCGGCCTGCGCAATCAACATTTTAGGATCAACACCACTGCGGCCCGCCACGTATTTTGCCGTAGGTAACAGCGATTGAATAAAGTCCCGCTGGTTTGACGATGCCGGCCCACTGAAACCCTCCACCTGTGCTGGATCTTTTGTCAGATCACTGCCAAACACATCAAGCGCTAGCATGTTGCTCTGATCCGAAATAGTAAAATTTTGTGCCAGCAATGCCGTGGCCGTATTATCAAATTCGGGCAACATGGCGCAGTCGACATTGTTATTTTCGGCACCGTCATCTTCAGCATTGTCATCTGGCGCTGATGTTGCAGAGCCTTCGCTTTCAGTCAGTGCCACACCGGCACGTGCATCGTGCGCCGCCAGCACGCGCTGGCTTAGCTCTTTTAAACTGTTATCGGCTGATATTTTATTTTCTGAAGGCGAATGCAGCAGTGATTTGATTCCTTCAGCGAGATTTTCTGCCGTGTTTTCACCGCTTTTTGGCAAGGCCTGTCCGGGGGGGCTGAGTTGTTTCATCAAGATTTTTGCCAAGCCCATACTACCCTTGCCTGCCAAAGACACACTCAATTGCTGATCTAACATTTGCTGATAGGTGTTAACATTGCTGCTATTGAGAAAATTGCCTTCGGCAAACACGGCATTGGCATCACGCATGCTTTTAAGCATTAAATTCATAAACAGTGACTCAAACTGACCGGCAACCTCGGCCAGGGCGGCAGGATCATTCTTTTTTGCCGCTGAGCCTAATTTCGCCAGACCACTCAAGTCGGTATAGACTTGTGCCTGATTGATGCTGCCCTTGCTGTTTAACACCTGTGATATACCTGTCGTTTTTTTAAATCACAACCAATTCAGCCTGCAATGCGCCGGCCTGTTTTAGCGCTTCGAGTATGGCCATCAAATCACCGGGCGCGACACCGACTTGATTCACTGCCCTCACTAATTCTTCAAGAGACACGCCCGGATCAAATACAAACATACGGTTTTTTTCTTGTTCAACACTGATATTTGATTTGGGCACCACCACGGTTTCACCCTGCGCGAAAGCTTCGGGTTGGCTTATTTGTGCGCTTTCAGAAATAGTGACCGACAGTGAGCCGTGGGTTATAGCGGCAGGCGAGAGCTGCACATTCTGGCCGATAACAATGGTGCCCGTGCGTGAATTAATGATAACTTTGGCCGAGCTCTGCCCGGTTTTTACCTGGATATTTTCCAGCACTGAAAGATAGGTCACACGTTGCGAGGCATCTTGCGGTGCCGCAACCTGAATAGAGCCTGCATCGATAGCGTAGGCCACCCCTTTACCTAAAATGCGATTGATTTCATCCGTGACTTGCTTGGCCGTTGTAAAATCAGCTTGGCGTAAATTAAAAATCAATGAATTGCCTTCGGCAAACATACTGGGCACTTCTCGTTCCACGGTGGCACCGCCGGGAATGCGCCCGACCACGGGCACATTCACCGTAATACGCGAGCCATCCTTGCCGGAGGCATCAAAGCCACCGACCACCATATCACCCTGGGCAATGGCATAGACATTACCGTCGGCCCCTTTGAGGCCGGTCATTAACAAACTGCCGCCTCGAAGACTTTTGGCATTGCCAATGGATGAAACCGTGATATCAATACGCTGTCCGCGTTTGGAAAACGGCGGCAAGGTAGCGTGTACCGATACCGCTGCAATATTTTTTGATTTGGGGTCAATGCCGTCGGGCATGGTAATGCCAAAACGGGCCATCATGTTTTTAAATGTTTGCGAGGTGAAGGGGGTTTTATCGCCACTGCCATCGAGCCCCACCACCAGACCATAACCGAGCAACTGGTTATCACGCACGCCGGCAATGCTGGCAATATCTTTTAAACGTTCGGCATAAGCCGGCGCGATATACATGAGGCACACCACTATCAGGCACTGTTTATATCGCATGGTGAACAAACCTCTTTTAACTCAAAAGAAAAAGAACGGGCTGACAAAAAATCGGGCAAACCAGCCCATACGATTACTGTCGGCCAATTCACCACGACCGCTGTAGGTAATGCGTGCATCGGCCAGTTTGGTTGAAATAATCGTGTTATTGGGGCTGATGTCCGCCGGTCGTGCCATGCCACTGATACGAATCAGCTCGTCACCGTTGGTGAGGGTGATCCATTTTTCGCCGCGCAGCAATAAGACACCGTTAGGCAACACATCGGCCACAGTCACGGTGATATTGCCTTTTAAACTGTTGCTTTGATCCGCACCTGCTTTGCCTGAAAAATCACGCTGACCTGACATGGCTTGTTCCAGCGCCAAACCTTGCAAGGTGATGCCTCCTACCGCAGTTTCATTGTCCTTACTCAACTTGGTGCCACTGGATTTTTTAGAGACGGTGCTCTCATCCAGAATGACCGTGATAATGTCACCTGTGCGTAAGGCCCGCTGATCTTCAAATATGCCGGGGCTGTAACCTGCCTGATAGATGCTTCCATTCTGTGGTAGCGGTGGCACCAGCGATGCCGGAGACACCGGCGCATAATGTGAGTCATCCTCCTTGGGCGGGATCAGCGATTGACAAGCCGACACCCCCACTAAAAGACTACATAGCAGGAGTCTGAGCAGAACTTTGTTCATTGGGATCACCCTAATCGCATTAAAGAACCTGTGTTGCCTGTTGTAGCATTTGGTCGGCGGTGCTGATCACTTTTGAGTTCATCTCGTAGGTGCGTTGTGTGGAAATCATATTCACCAGCTCTTCAACTACATTCACATTCGAGCTTTCGAGGGTGTTTTGCAGCACACTGCCAATGCCGTTAAGACCGGGTGTGCCGGCTTGTGGCGCACCGCTGGCAGCGGTTTCAGTAAACATGTTTTCACCCATGGCCAGCAAACCGGAGGGGTTGATAAAGTCAGCCAGTTCAAACGCGCCCACGTTAGATTGCTGACCGGTACTGTCACGCACGGTCACCGTACCGTCTTCACCAATGGTGATGCCCAACGAACCTTCTGGAATAGTAATCGAAGGTGTAATAGGGTTTCCCGACGCCGTGACGATTTGCCCGGTATTATCCATGTGAAACTGGCCATTACGGGTGTACCCGATATTGCCATCCGGCAATTGCACCTGAAAGAATCCACGGCCATTAATTGCCGCATCCAATGATCGGTCGGTGACTTCCATGTTGCCGGTATCAAATACTTTCTGGGTGGATACCGTTCTAACACCTGTTCCAATTTGCAATCCGGAAGGTAATTGAGTGTCTTGTGACGATTGCGCACCCGGTTGGCGTTTTACCTGATACATCAGATCTTCAAATACAGCACGGTCCTTTTTAAAACCTACCGTGCTGGCGTTTGCAAGATTATTCGATATAGTCGCCAAGCGCGTATCTTGTGCACTTAACCCTGTTTTACTGATCCACAATGCGGGATGCATAACGTCTCTCCACTGTTGTATGGTATGTGTCAGCGCCGAATATCTGACAGATCCTGTTTTTTGTTGCGCTTATCATGAGATACGCAAGAGTTGTGCCGAGGACTGATCAGCACTGTCTGCCGCTTGCATTACTTTTAATTGAATTTCAAATTTCCGCGCCAATTCCAGAATTTCCGTCATGGATTCAACCGTATTCACATTACTGGCTTCGAGAAATCCCGAGGCCACACGTACCGAGGCATCGGGTTCAAGCGGCGTGCCATCGCGTGTTTTCATTAAACCATCATCACCTTTGACCAGATTTTTCTGATCTGGGTTAACCAGTTTGATTCGATCAACCTCTGCAATTGATGCCGGCCCCTCACCTAACGCCACCACTGAGATGGTACCATCAACACCAATTTCAACTTTGGCTGCCGGCGGCAACACGATAGGCCCGCTGTTGCCAAACACAGGATGCCCTGCGCCATTGACCAGCATCCCCGTTGGTGTAATCGACAAGGCCCCATCACGGCTGTACGACTCCTGACCGTCCTTATTACCCACGGCAATCCAGCCGCTGCCTTTAATGGCAATGTCTAATTCCCTGTCAGTATCTTGCAAGGTGCCGGAGGCAAACTGCGTTGCCGGGCTTTCTGTTAAGGCATAAACCCGGCTGGGAAAATGCTCACCAAACACTTGCATGCTGCGCGCTTGTGCCAGATCAGATTTAAAACCTGTGGTCGTTGCATTCGCCAGATTATTGGCATGTACACTTTGAGCAAGCATGGTTTGCTTTGCGCCAGACATTGCCAGATACAAACTCTTATCCATAACACAATCCTGTTAAACGCATTAACGCAGATTAATAATCGTCTGGGTCACGGTGTCGGCCGTTTGAATGGTTTTGGCATTCGCCTGGAAGTTGCGTTGGGCAATAATTAATTGCACCAGTTCTTGTGACAAATCAACATTCGATTCCTCCAGCGCACCGGCTTGAATAACCCCTAATGCCGCCGAACCGGGTGTGCCTATAATGGCTTGCCCCGATTCAAAGGTTTCCCCCCACAGCGTGTCACCCAAGGGTTGCAAACCTTGCGTATTGTTAAAGTTGGCGAGCGCCACTTGTCCTAACACCTGGGCCTGTCCATTGGTATAACGGGCAAAGATAATACCTTCGCTGTTTACATCCAGACCTGACAAACGCCCTGTGGTAAATCCATTCTGACTGACAGCGTTCACCGAGAACGGACTGCCAAATTGCGTCGTACCGTTTAAATCAATCACAAAGTTTGAACTGTTTGGTGGATCAGGAATAGGCAAGGTTCCACCATTGGCAACAGTCAGCCCACGCTGCGAACCGTTATACACACCGTCCTGGTTCAGCGGTGTCCAGTTACTGATAAACACGTCATCAGAGGCCGTTTCGTTCAGACTGCCATCGGTATTAAATACCAATGAAAATTGCGCTCGTGTGGGCAACACGTTTTGAGGTGAAGGCAAGGCAGGATTAGGGTCACCAACGTCCTCATCATCGATCTGTACATACATGCTCCAGGTATTGATGGTGCTCTCTTTGACAAAGTACATGCTCATAGCGTGGGCATTACCCAAGCTGTCATACACGTTCAGGGACGTCGCATTGTTATAGGTGCCCTGAT
>DAIRVL010000161.1:0-5537 GCA_036802845.1 Pseudomonadales bacterium
AAAGTCACGTGGTCACAACAGGCCCTGGAAATTTTTGCTCTTGATGCCGGTGAAAAACTCTCATTGGAGGAAGCGTTTGAGCGCGTACATCCAGAGGATGTTGAATCCCTGCATAACGCGATTCAAGAAGCCTATGGCACGGGGTGCTCTTCTTCTGACTTTAGACTGCTATTGCCTGACAATAGGGTTCGCTGGGTGCATTGCGAGCGTCATTGTATTACTGACAACAAAGGGCATGTCATCGGCCTACGCGGTACGATTCAGGATATTAGCCAGAGAAAGCAGGCAGAACAGGCGCTTGCCACCGCGAAAGAAGAAGCAGAAAAAGCAAACCATGCTAAATCCGACTTTCTTTCCAGCATGAGTCATGAATTACGTACTCCTCTTAATGCCATTCTGGGTTTTGGCCAATTACTGCAAATGAACCCAGCTCAAAATCTGAATTCACAAGAGCTTGATAATGTCGATGAAATTCTAAAAGCAGGTGGTCATCTGTTAGATCTCATTAACGAGATACTGGATCTTGCAAAAATCGAGTCCGGTCATATAACGCTGTCCATCGAAGCCGTTAATATTAATGAACTCATGGGTGAATGTCTTGACCTGATAATACCACTTGCACAACAGCGAAAACTTATCATCGAATGGGCTAAAGATAGTATTGAAGTCATTCAAAGCAAATTGATGCATTGGAACGGGAGCGTTCTGGCTGATCGAACTCGCCTCAAGCAGGCTTTATTGAATCTGTTGAGTAATGCCATTAAATATAATCACCATAACGGTAAGGTTTATATTTCCTGTTCATTAATCCAAGAAGAAGTACTGGGAATAAATATTACCGATACCGGGTCAGGCATGAGTCCTGAGCAGCAATCACATCTTTTTGAGCCTTATAATCGTTTGGGCGCAGAAAAATTCGATACCCAGGGTGCGGGCATCGGTTTGGTCATCACTAAAAATATTATTGAGCTAATGGGCGGTAAGCTCACTGTACAAAGTCAAATGGGCAAAGGCAGTACTTTCCAGATTCAGATGCCGATTGATCAAAGCTCAACAGCTGATGCAACTGTATTTTCAAATCAGCGAAATGCCGACTCACCACGAGAAAATGAGAAAGCATCTACATCCCAGATACAACACCAGATACAACACCAGCAATATACTGTACTGCATATAGAAGATAATCCGGCAAATTTACGTCTTGTAGAGCAGATCCTCAGCCAACACAACAATATAAAAGTTATCAATGCTTCCGGTCCGGCATTGGGTCTTGAACTTGCCACAGCACACCAACCTGATTTAATTATGCTGGACATTAATCTACCTGGCATGAATGGGTACGAAGTACTAAAAACTCTACATCTTCTCAACGAAACTTGTAATATTCCGGTTATTGCAGTTAGCGCAAATGCTATGCCGAAGGATATAAAAAAAGGGCAGGATGCAGGCTTTTACCGCTACATTACAAAGCCTGTTGATGTAAAAGAGCTATTGATAACCCTAAAAGAATTAATAGGTTTTGAAGAAAAATAAAACAGTCGGCGCATTATAATTTATTGAATATACTTGGCAGGAATGATTTTAGTTGCAGGTGATTTTTTCAGAAGGCAAGTTTAAAATTTAAAAATCAACGGATCTTCGCAGGATAATCCAACGATGGACATCAGCCTGAAAACAGCCAAAATTCTTGTGGTGGATGATGAGGGCGCCAATATCATGCTATTGGAGCAAATTCTCCTTAACGCCGGGTATACAAATATCCTTTGCTGCCAGGATGCTCGGCAGGTTGCCAGAATTTATCAGGAACAAGCCAGTGATTTAATTTTATTGGATCTCAATATGCCGGCAATGAGCGGCTATGATGTTATGGAGCAGTTAAAAAAAGAAGATAATAAATCAGAACTTGCTCCCATCTTGGTACTTTCCGCTCAAGGTTACCAGGATTCTCGTCAACGGGCCTTGGATAGTGGCGCCCGTGATTACGTCACTAAGCCTTTTAATATTCAAGAACTCCTGTCCCGAGTGCGTAATCTCCTGGAAGTACAGATGGCAAACAAATATATGCGCCATAAAAATGAATTGTTGGAAAAGGAGGTGCAGCTACGAACCATGGCTTTACATGATTCGCGTTTGCAAATTGTTCGACGCTTGGGCCGCGCGGCAGAATATCGGGATAATGAAACAGGTTTGCATATTATCCGTATGAGTAAAATGGCAGCTTTGCTTGGAAAATTCGCCGGGATGAGCGATAGCGAAGCAGATTTACTGCTCAACGCCGCCCCCATGCATGATATTGGCAAAATAGGGATTCCGGATTATATCCTGCTAAAACCCGGCAAGCTGGATGTGGAAGAATTTAAAATAATGAAAACCCATGCGCTGATTGGTGCAGATATTCTTTCCGGAGATGATTGCGAACTATTGCTCATGGCAAAAGAAATTGCCCTGAGTCACCATGAGAAATGGGACGGTAGCGGCTACCCAGCGGGTTTAAAAGAAGAATCCATTCCATTAGTGGGAAGAGTTACTGCATTGGCTGATGTCTTTGATGCACTTACATCAAAGCGGCCCTACAAAAATGCCTGGACAGTTCAAGACGCAATATCGCTTATACAAGAACAAAGTGGCAAGCACTTTGATCCATCGTTAGTGAAATTATTCATTAAAAATCTACCCGAATTTATAGAAATAAAAGAACAGTATGCAGAACCTAAAGAGACTGATTCAAAATTGGCTGGTTAATTTAAATACGCACAAGATCAAAACCTGAATTAGCTATTACAGATGGAAGAGACTATTAATATGGATGCAAAAAAAAGCATTGCTTATCTGGATGACGAGCCTGCAAACCTGAAAATAATTCAGCGATTATTAGAAGCGGAGTACAAAATAAGTTGTTTTCACAATTCGGAAGAGTTTCTTGCAGCTAACTATTTACATGCTGATCTGCTGCTGCTGGATGTCAATTTGCCTTCGATAAGTGGTTACCAGGTCTGCAAAGAAATTCGCGAAAACGCATACGACAAACCCGTATTATTTCTTTCGGCGCATAGCCATGTTGAAGACCGCCTTAAGGGTTATCAGGCCGGCGGAGATGATTACCTAGGTAAGCCTTTTAATATTGATGAATTAAAACTCAAAATAAAAAATAACCTGGAAAGTTATTCTCATCTACAAAAAACAAAAAACGAGTTAAAGCTCGCCAGCAGTACGGCCATGGCGGCGATGAATACGGCCAGCGAAATGGGTGTTGCATTACTATTCACCCAGAAAACACATTTAAGTGAAAACACAGAACAATTAGCCGCCTCATTGAAAGATGCGCTGCGTAGTTATGGGCTTAATTGTGTTTTTTGTTTTCGAATAGGGCCGCAGCGTTTTTACAAATCCACCTGCGGAGCGCAGTTAAGTCAGTTGGAAAAAGAGCTGCTTGATGCGTATCAACGAGTTGAAAAAATAGTGACGCATGGCCAACGTTGTTTGCTTTCGGCAGAGAAAATTTCAATTCTGGCCAAAAATATGCCCAAGGATCTGGAAAAGACGGGCCGTTTACGTGATCATCTGGCGCTGATTCATGACACAAGTCATCAGCATTTGAATTTTTTATCTGCCAAGAATCAACAGCAGGAATTGCAAAAGACTTTTATTGATGAGTTGCGACATCACACCCAACAAATTGTGGCCAATATTGATGCCACAGCCACGCTTTCCAGAGAGCGTGTTGAAACGATTGTTGAAGATATTAAACAAGAATTATTTGGTCTTGAGTTAAAACTGGATCTGGATGAAGAACACACGGAAATCTTGCAAAGCATCTCCAGCGAATTACAAAAAAGTCTCGATGAAATTGTTGACGATTTCGATACTATTGAACAACAGATCAATATTCTTATTGATGCCATTCAAAACTATCAAAGGGTTTAATGCGTAATCGCGCCGTCGCGCATGTGCACTGAATAATATCCGTAAGCGCTTGAATAACTAAAAGCGGCTGGGCTACCATAAGACGCTGTCTATAACAATAATGTGAATGTGACGGACCGAGTTTTATGGATATCACCCAGCGCGCCAAACTCCTGCTGTATTTTATGTATCTGTTTTTTGCCCTGATTCTGATCGGCCTGCCGGTGGCGGCTTATGTTCTTTATCAACAGAACACCTATCCCGATGAAACCTTAACGCTGGCAGATTACAGTTATCCAGCGCAGCCGGCACACTGTGATGCCAGCCAAAAAACCGGTGCGGGCGGGGTGAGCAATAATCAGCACACGGCCAAGGGTTTTGCATTTCATGTGAGAACACCGAACAATTACAACTCTACGTATGCGCATCCGCTGCTGATGGTGTTCACCCCCAGTGTCAGTGGCCGCATCATGGAAAAATATACCGGCCTCACCCGGGCAGCGACCGCCGCAGGGTTTATTATTGCCTATGTCGACGGGCAACGTTTGAACATGGCAACTATCAAGGAAATGGGCCAGATTCCCGGCGAAATCATTAAAAACTGGTGTATCGACACGCAACGTGTTTTTTTTACCGGCCATTCCGATGGCGGTACGCTGTCATCTGCGCTGGCCTTTTTGCCCGATACACCTTTTCACCCCACCGCCATTGCCCCCAGCGCGGCGGGTATTACGGGTGAAGAATTAAAACAATACGCCTGCCCCTCACCGCTGCCGGTAATGGTGATGCACAATGCAGGAGACACGCATTTCCCCGGTTTTGGTGCGCAAACGGCCGCGTGGTGGGCCCAGTGCAATCACTGCGACTCTACCCCGCAAGCCGGTACAGAAAAAAACTGTGTGCGTTACACCAACTGCGCGCAAGGTGTTGAAACCCTGTATTGCGAAGGGCAGGGCGGCAGTCATCTGACCTGGCCCGGCATCAACGAAACGCTGATTGATTTTTTTGTGCGCAGTCCGTCAAAACCGAAGGATGGTTGATTAAAAAAATTTCCGCCTTCTTGCTGCTCTTAACGTTACTTCTGTGAGGCGAGGTGGAGTGCTGTAATCCCAACCATCACCTCAGTGCTGGATCGTGCCGCTTCTTTTCTGGACGAGCGACGCCGACGTCACGGTCATACCTTCGCCGTTGAGCGTGAAGGTTCCTGAGATTTGCGCGGCGCGTGAGCGGTTGAAGCTGAAGGCGATCGTTGAGCCGTCGTGGTAGAAGCCGCGCTGTCGCGTGATTGCGTCATAGCCGGTGAAGTGCAGGTCGAGTTCGAAGGTGGCCGGGGCTCCGCCCGAGTACGACGGCGCGACCACGGTGCCCTGGACGTGGGCGGAAGCCAGGCCGTGCACAGCGACCGACAGTGGCTCGAAGCCCGCGAAGCCGTTGCCGGTGCCGGCGCAAACGTCTTCCTGCATGCCGGTGACGTAGAGTCCGTCGGCGAGTTCGTCACCGCGCCGTGCTTGTACCGCAGCGATCGAGCCGAAGGTGATCACGCAGCCGTCTGCCGAGGTCTGCGAGAACTCGGCAAGCGCGCCGCCGCCGATCGTCACCGTCGATGAGACTGGAGACCAAGAAATATCGGCATT
>DAIRVL010000162.1:0-5531 GCA_036802845.1 Pseudomonadales bacterium
ATTGCGAAGCGATTGTGCCTACTACGGGCATATCATCCGTTGGCAAATCCCAAAGATTGTGATTGCGTTGAAATTGCTTTTTAACATCTCGCAAAGCATCCAGTCCACCTCGTTTATCAAATTTGTTGATAGCAATGAGGTCGGCAAAATCAAGCATATCAATTTTCTCTAATTGAGTCGCTGCGCCGTATTCGGGCGTCATGTTGGAAATGGTTGCGCGATCACCCAAGGTCAGGTGTGACACGCCTTTGCCGTAAAACTCAAGGTAAGACGACACCACTTTTTCGGCACGCAAAAATTCGGTCAGTGCCAGCACGATGTCGGTACTGGTTATGCCCGGTTGCGGTTTGCCGCTGAGTTCCACGCCGATAATGTCAGGCAAACGCATATAGGACGCACGGCCCAGCATCACGCTTTCGGCTTCCAAACCACCCACGCCCACCGCAATAACACCCAGTGCGTCAACCATGGGGGTGTGGCTGTCGGTGCCGACCAAGGTATCGGGGAAAGCGACACCATCACGCGACTGAATCACGGGCGACATCCGCTCAAGGTTAATTTGATGCATGATGCCGTTGCCGGGTGGAATCACATCCACATTTTTGAATGCGGTTTTGGTCCAGTTAATAAAATGGAACCGGTCTTCGTTGCGACGGTCTTCAATGGCGCGGTTTTTCTCGAAAGCATCTTTCTCGAAACCGCCGTGCTCAACGGCCAGCGAGTGATCAACAATCAATTGCGTTGGCACCACCGGGTTCACTTGCGCAGGGTCGCCGCCTTTTTCGGCAATGGCATCACGCAGGCCCGCCAGGTCAACCAGCGCGGTTTGGCCAAGAATGTCATGACAGACGACGCGCGCGGGAAACCAGGGGAAATCGAGCTCACGCTTGCGTTCGATAATCTGCTTGAGTGAAGCCGTCAAGGTGCTCGGATCACAACGACGCACCAGGTTTTCGGCCAACACGCGGGAAGTGTAGGGCAGTTTTTCATAAGCACCGGGCGCAATGGCATTCACCGCTGCACGGGTATCGAAATAATCCAAGCGGGTGCCGGGCAAAGGTTTGCGGTTGTTTGTATTCATAACCTGATCCACAACATGATTTATGACAGTTAAACGTGCATTTACGGTGTTATTAACGTTTGGCGATAGGGGTGACTGCACGCAATTCTTCGCCGATGTAGTCGGCCGATGGACGAATAATACGGTTGTCCGAACGTTGCTCCATCACATGCGCGGCCCAACCTGTCAGACGCGACATCACGAAAATAGGCGTGAATAACTTGGTCGGAATGCCCATAAATTTATACGCAGAGGCATGAAAGAAGTCCGCATTACAGAAGAGTTTTTTCTCGCGCCACATCACTTCTTCGCAACGCACCGACACGGGATACAGCACCTTGTCGCCCACTTCGTGTGACAGTTTTTCTGACCACTGTTTGATAATGGCATTACGTGGGTCGGATTCGGAATAAATCGCGTGGCCAAAGCCCATGATTTTTTCTTTACGGGCCAGTTTGGCCAGCATTTCTTGTTCGGCATGTTCGGGCGAAGTAAAACCTTCGATCATGTCCATCGCCGCCTCATTGGCACCGCCATGCAGTGGTCCACGCAATGAACCAATGGCACCGGTAATACACGAATGCATGTCCGACAAGGTTGAGGCACACACGCGCGCGGTAAAGGTGGAGGCATTAAATTCATGCTCAGCATAGAGAATCAAGGACACGTGCATGACTTGTTCGTGCAGCGCATTGGGTTTTTTATCGTGCAGCATATGCAGAAAATGGCCGCCGATTGAATCATCATCGGTTTCAACATTGATACGCACGCCATCGTGAGAAAAACGATACCAGTAACAAATAATGCTGGGGAAACAGGCCAACATACGGTCGCTGACCTGGCCTTGTTGGGAAAAATCGGTTTCGGTTTCCAGATTGCCCAGCATGGAACAACCGGTGCGGATCACGTCCATGGGATGGGCGCTGGCTGGAATACGTTCCAGCACTTCTTTTAAGGCATTGGGCAAAGCACGCAAAGAACGTAATTTGGTTTTATAGGCATTGAGTTCCGCTTGTTTGGGCAACTCGCCTTTTAACAGCATGTAGGCCACTTCTTCAAACTGGCAGGTGTTTGCCAGATCTTTTACATCGTAACCCCGGTAGGTTAAACCTGAGCCGGATTTGCCGACAGTGGATAAGGCCGTTTTACCGGCGACTTGTCCGCGAAGGCCTGCGCCGCTGAGTACTTTTGCTGTTGCCATTTGCTATTCTCCTGAAAAGTGAATTGTTTGAATGTTGAATTAAAGTGATAACACGTAAGAATTTCAGTTATTTGTTTTTACCTTCTGCAAACAAGGCATCGAGTTTTTTCTCGTAGTCGTGATAGGCAAGATAATCGTACAGTTCTGCACGGGTCTGCATGGTGTTGATCACGGCTTTTTGATCACCGTTTTCAAGAATCGACTGGTAAACATTTTCTGCTGCTTTATTCATGGCCCGGAAGGCGCTCAGCGGATACAGCACCATGGCGGCACCCCATTCGCCCAATTCCTTTTTGTTCCACAGCGCTGTCTGACCAAACTCGGTAATATTGGCCAGAATGGGCACATTCAAAGCCTTAGAAAATGCACGGTAATGTGCTTCCGTTTGCACCGCTTCAGCAAAAATACCGTCGGCACCGGCCGCGACATAGGCTTTTGCACGCTCAATCGCGGCGTCCAGACCTTCCTGCGCAAAGGCGTCGGTACGAGCCATGATAAAAAAGTCAGGATCTGTGCGTGCATCCACGGCGGCTTTGATTCGGTCGACCATTTCTTCGGTGCTAACAATTTCCTTGTTAGGGCGGTGACCACAACGTTTTTGTGCCACCTGATCTTCCATATGCACAGCTGCGGCGCCGGCTTTTTCCATGTCACGGATGGTTTTTGCAATGTTAAATGCGCCACCCCAGCCGGTGTCGATATCGACCAATAAAGGTAAATCACAGGCCGAGGTAATACGTTGCACATCAACAAGAACATCATTAAGCGAGGTTATGCCCAAATCGGGCAAACCGTAGGATGCATTCGCCACCCCGCCACCCGACAAATAAATGGCCTGATGACCAATGTGTTTTGCCATCATGGCGGCGTAGGCATTAATGGTGCCGACGATTTGCAAGGGTTTGTTGTTAACTAAAGCCTGACGAAATTTTTTACCTGCACTCATGCTGCTCTCTCTTCTGAATGTAATCCTATAAGGCGCCAACCAGTTTGTTTTCTATATGGTGTTTTGAATGTGAAATATGGCGACGCATCAGTATTTCTGCCAGCTCTTCATCTTTGTTAGCAATGGCTTGAACAATGTACTTATGTTCATCAAACGCGGTGCTGACTCGTGGCCCTGCCATGCCAAACTGCACACGATACATGCGCGCCAGGTGGTAAATGCCATTAATAAGCAGGGTGATCAGATGGCTATTTTTACTGCCCAGAATAATCCGGTAGTGAAAATCCAGATCACCGGCTTCCTGATAGTAGGAATCGGCGGTTTTCACTTCCTGAAAATGGGAATTCAACAAGTTGTTTAAGTCACTTACTTCCTGTTCCGTCATATTTTTTGCCGCCAGCCTGGCTGCCATCCCTTCCAGCGATTCCCTGACCTGATACAGTCCGACCAGTCCTTCGCTGGTTAAGGCCACTACGCGGGCACCGATATTGGCTTTACGTTCAACAAGATAACACGACTCCAAACGATTAATGGCCTCACGGATCACCGAACGGCCTACGGCGTATCTTGTCGACAATTCGGTTTCGCTCAACTTGGAACCCGCTTGAATGTCACCCTCAACGATGTCTTTTCTTAACTGAAAAAACGTTTTGTCGGCCGCTGTAACCGCTTGTTCGGTGAAAGAAAGCATAAGGCCCAAAAGACTATCGTTAAAAAAGTGTCGACAATATAGGGCGTTGTTTTGCGTGGGTCAATCAAAAAACGCCCTATATTGTCGACAAAAAAGTATAAAACAACAGGGTATTTGGCTTGTTGCTATCAGCGCGAGGCGTTTTGGCTCAGACAAGTCATTTTGCGGGATACATTTTTGATCGAAGCCGTCGTAATTTTGAATAATTAAAACTGTATTTACAGCCGCTTTAAAACGGCCAGTTTCCCTTTTTGCGATAATCGTCGTGGCAGTTTTTACAGGTCTTGCTTACGTCGGCAAATGCCTGTTTGGTTTTATGTTTATCGTTCTGTTCGGCGAATAGAATCAGTTGCTCAATCGCCTGATCAGCAGCGCGTTGTTTTTTGTCAAAATCCTTGTGCTGCGTCCAGACATCGCTTTTTGCGTGCGTAGAGCCATGGTCTGAACCCTTTGGAAACGCATCGCCGTGGTGCTTAAATGCATCTAATATGGCTTTTGCGTGGTAGCTAATATCTTTTGTGGACGGATGTTCCAGCATGATGATGGATTTTAATGCCAGCATATGCCCGTTCGCGACAGTATAAATTCCCTGGCGATGAACGATAAATGGATTTTTTTCATTGGCACCGTGAGCGCTGAGTGTTTCTGCAGTCAGTGAGCAGGCAACGATCATGAGCAGGTGCGATAAACGTTTTGTCATAACAAAGGTTTCCATGTCTTCAGTAATTGCTTGCTTGAATTCTACGTGACAATCCCTGTTGCAACTATGTACCCATAAGCGGTGTATTATGAGCGGGGTACTTTTTTATTTAAATGCCAGGCAGGTGATATGACTGAAAAACTTACGCTTTCTGATATTCAAGCCTCAATAGCAGTGCTTAACCTTTCGGCGCGCGAAGCGTGGCAGATTAAAAACGGCAAACTGCATAAAACCTTTATTTTTGCCGATTTTATTTCGGCTTTTGCTTTTATGACCTCGGTAGCATTGTCTGCGGAAAAAGTGAATCACCATCCCGAATGGTTTAATTCATACAAGCGGGTTGAAATTGACTTGTTTACGCACGAGGTTGATGGCATTAGCGAGCAGGATTTTTCTCTGGCGGCTACGATTGAAAAAATTTATCAGCAAGGGGATTAATTGCTGTTAGGCGTCTTTAGCGGGAAAAGTGTATGCCTGCTCTGATTACGCCAAATCAATGCGTGGTTTTTATTTTTCAGGAAAATTGTTTTTGGGCGGCCGGTGTTGACGCAGATGGAGTTTTACACAGCGCTGCCAAGCAAGCATGACAGCGCTGTGTGCGTGTGCTCAGGCGTAATCACGCCGTAATTCAGGTGTCTGAGCTGGGATTTCTGTGGCGCTTTTTGTGGTAAAGACCATGGCTTTATCCTGAAGTGAGCCGTACTTCAAGCTAAAAATATCAAGGACATAATTTTGGTATAACTTCCACGGCGCTTTGGAACCTTGTTTGGGAAACTTATCGATGGCCCGCTGGATGTAGCCCGACGAGAAATCAACAAAAGGCAGGCGCTCAATGCTCGGGTCATCCGAATGCGGAGTGCAGTACTGGTAACCAAATTCATCCATGTGCTTAATGAGCCGGCACACATAAGCGCTGGTGAGATCGCATTTAAG
>DAIRVL010000163.1:0-5520 GCA_036802845.1 Pseudomonadales bacterium
GACTCGTTAACGTCATTTGAAAAATTATCTGCCACACCCTTATGCTGCGTATTAATATCATCAACACTGGGCTCAAGTGCAACAGTAGATAATGCTGAGTTCTCTTCCTCAAGATCAAAATCAAAGTCAAACTCCGCATCGTTAACGCCACGCTTATTCTCTGCTTCATCCAGAATTCCATGCATGAAGTCCGGCGTTTCACGCAGGTTTTGATGATGTTCTTCAGTGTTTTCATCCTCAGTCAAGTCAAACTCGAGTGACTCAGACCCGGTGTCGATACGTGAATGCTCGGTTAAATAGTCGCCTTCATTCATGGATTCTGTATCAGCACTGTCTGACAACGCGACTTCTGACTTATTGTTATTGCTGAAATTATAGTCGTAGGTCTCTGGTGATAAATCCAATACATTGCGTCCATTTTTCTGATCCGCGCTCTCTTCATGTTCGGGTATTTCATCTCGCACAAGTGACTGCTCTGTATTAAATCCGGCAAGCTCAGTGTTTGCACCAACAGAGTTAGATCCCTCGCTCTCATCAAAAGAGACCTCTGTTCCAAACAATTTATGGTGTAATGTTCTTATCGTATCCAGGGTGTTGCTATCGGCTGTTTTACACAAGATAGATTCTTGTTGTTTAAATTCCTCTTTATCGCCCATTTCAGCGAGTACATCGAGGTATTTAAGTCGAATATCATTTCTGCCTGGCTCTGAATTACAGCCCTGCTTGAGCAATTCGGCCGCATGACTGAAACGTCCATACGCAATATAGATTTCAGCTTCGCCTATAACATCACCCAACTCCTGTTTTACTTTTTCTTCGTGTACTGCAGATTCATCGAGTTCAAATTCATTCTCTGGCACTAGAGAATTTTGTTGTTCTTTTAGTTCGTCACCGCTGTTGTTATTTGCATGCAACGCGTAGGTTGACATGTCCAGCTCGTTACTCTCGTCTGCGTTCTTTTTGTTGCGACGCACAAGCATAAACCCGAGAAGGATAGCCACCACAGCGGCAGCCATGCTTGCCACTATGGTCGGATTATTTAACCAATTATCCGAGGAGGTATTGTCAGCCGTGGCGGCTGGTTGCGCCTGAATTTTATTTTCCAGTTCATTCAGTTTTTGTTGCAAGGACGCAATTTGCTCATCCTTGAGTTTTACGAGATCTTCGCTGGTTTTGACTTGCATACTGACGTCATTTAAGCGCGACTTTAGTTCTTCATTTTCTACGGCTATTTTATCCAGATTTTCTTTTTCCAAGGCAGAAACCGTAGAATCAACTGCCGCTGCGCTTGTCTTGTTTTCATTTGAACCCAAAGTGCCTGTACTGGGCGCATTTTCTTCAACTGGCGCTACTAATTTTAAATGACCGCCCTCGTCTACATTTTTTTCAGGCAGTGGCTCTACACTATCGCCCATTTGTGACTCGACAGCAGCTTCATTTTCATCCGATTTTGGCGTCTTGGTTTTTGTATTTTCCCATGCCTTGTTTTGCTGATAAACCTCTTCAATTGCGGCACGGGTATCCTTTTGTTGCACCTCATCTGCTTTTGGCACTCTAAGAACAGCGCCTTCTTTAAGTAGATTGATATTATTCTGTGCAAAGGCCTGCGGATTCATTTCCTGCAGTGCCAGCATGGTTTGGTGAATTGTCACCGCGTTGGATGGACGTAGCTTTTGTGCAATCTCCCATAAACTTTCACTTCGTGCGACCGGGCCATAGGTATTCGCCGGCGGCGCTGTGGGTGCGAAGACTGTGGGTGAAGGCGTTTTTTCCGCATAGCCTGTCACGGGCATTGCATTTTGATCGCGCGGCTCAGATACACGATTTACATTATTGGGATTGGGTCTAACAGGCGTCGGGGCTGGCGCATGCTCAAGCGGCTGATAACTTTCCTGTGCAAATACGGGAGGATCAAGTAACAAGGTATATTCGCGCAACAGCTTTCCCTGCGGCCACTGCACTTCAACAATAAAATTGAGAAAAGGCTCAACAACGGGTTTGCGCGTACTCAAATGAATGGTTGCATTGCCGTTATTACCCACCTCAACCTGAAATCGAATTTCATTCAGAAATTGATCGCGTGTAACACCAGATTTTTCGAAGGTTTCAGCAGATGCCAATTTGCCGATAATTTCATCCGGACTTAAATCGCCCACCTGCGTAATAACGATTTTCGCATCCAGGGGCTGATTGAGCGCTGAATTCAAGGTTATATCACCCAAACCAAAAGCGCCGGCAATACCGGGTATAAGAAAACTGCTACCGAAAATAGCTGCGTTGATTTTGCGCCCCATAATTAAACCCTTAATATTTTCCCTAATAACCTATTTATCACTAACAACCGGTGTTTTGTTCTTTTATTGCTGAAATAAAGATTAAAATAACATTCTTTCCTGCTGTGTTAACTTTTATTTCATCTGCCTCTTATATCCAAGGTCAAACTCTGAACTGATTTGCAACGCGCTGCAACTTGCTGGTCACATCCCCTAATGATTTTGTTGCATTTACTACATCGCCCGCCATAGCAACGGAGGCTTCAGCTGCTTCTTTTATACCTTCCACATTTTGATTAATCGCTGCTGAGGTTCGCTGTTGTTCTTCGGTTGCCGAGGCTATCTGAAAGTTCATATCACTGATACTACCCACTTTTTTACCAATTTCACCTAACGACTGCCCTGTTCTGGCTGCATGGGACACACTCTGGCGCGCGTTCTGTTGTCCTTTTTCCATAACCTCGGTAATACTGCGGGCTGTACGTCTGAGCTGTTCAATAACGGTTTGAATTTCTTTTGTCGACTCTTGGGTTTTGGAGGCCAGCGTTCGAACCTCATCCGCTACCACCGCAAATCCACGACCATGCTCTCCGGCACGCGCCGCCTCAATCGCCGCGTTAAGTGCCAACAAATTGGTTTGTTCCGCAATACCCTGAATAACGTCAAGAATATTTCCGACGCTTTCAGTATCATTTTCAAGTTGTCTATTGGTCGCGCAGGCGGCTTCAACTTCGGTCGCCAACTGATTAATTGATGCCACGGTTTGTTCAAGAATGCCCTGTCCATTTTTGACTTGTGTATCGGCTTCTTGTGCTGACGTTGCTGCGGTGGATGCACTGGTTGCAACATCATTTACGCTTTCAAACACTTGCGAAATGGCATGTGCAACTTCATTGGTCGTTGCCAGCTGATTACCAGAGAGGGACGTAGTCCGTTCTGCCAAAGCGCTTAAATTTGTAGACGCTTTTGTTAAGGGGTCAATTGCAGCGACAACATCCGTTATTATGATTTGCAGTTTTTCGACAAATTTATTAAAGAATGAAACCAATACGCCAATTTCATCATCACTGCTTTGTTCTATGCGTTTGGTTAAATCACCTTCACCACTGGCGATATCTCTTAAGGAATTAACCACTGTGGCTATATTACGGGTAATCATCAAAGTAATACTGATAGACACAATTAATAGCGCGGCAATCGTCACGCCTGAAGCCAGCATATTCAAACTCATGGCCAAGGATGAATCTTGAATACTGTTTTTAACCGTATCGCTGAATTCGTTATAACTCTGATCCCTGAACTCTTGCATCGCGTTTTTGGTACGGGTCATCAACTCTTTCATGTTGCTGATTTTTGTTTGCATGCTCCCTGCATCGGCTGTGCCCTTGATCATGGCCAGCGAAACATCACGTGACACGTCATAGTATTCATTGAAGCGTTTGGTCAGTTTATTAACGTCACGGGCCTTATCAGGATAGGTTGACGCAATCGTTTCCAGATTTTCTTTTATGGCCTTCGCCACACCGTCGGCTTTGGTGATCCCTTCCTCTTCGCCCATGCTGACCGCTGCATTAAGTTCATCAGCAACTTTGGCCAATAATACCAGGGTATCATCAGCCCTATTTAATACGGGGAAATACACATCTTTAATTTGCGATAAACGGCCTGCATTTTGACTATTAATGTTGTAATTAATAGAAAGATTGACTGCAAACCCGATGATTCCTACAGCAGGAATCAGCAAAATTTTGTATTTAATAGATAATTGTTTTAACCAACGCATGGAGACTCCTCGATCCTTACCAAAATAATGGTTATTTCCCATTCACTTTTTTCAGCTTAGACCATGGTTTCCAAAATTAAAGAAATTCCATAACGAAATTCTTTCCATCATGGATATTCCTGATGAATCCAGGAGACTGTGTGCAATTATTTAAATACCGTGGTCAGATTCAAACCAGGCCAATTTGGAATGTAAACGCACAACCTCCCCCACAATGATAATCGTGGGTGGCTGAATGTGTTCGTTTCGAATAATGGCGGGCATGGTTTCCAGTGAACCAATCAGAACGCGCTGCTGTGAGGTTGTACCCTTCTGAACAAGTGCTATGGGTGTTTGCTCTGATAAACCGTGTTTAATTAATTGATTGCAAATGTGTTCCAAACCCACCAGGCCCATGTAAAAGACCAGCGTCTGACGGGGTTGAATTAAAGACTGCCACTCCAAATCAGGCACGTTGTCTTTCAAGTGTCCCGTCACAAAACGTACCGACTGGGCATAATCACGGTGCGTCAGCGGTATGCCAGCATACGCCGCACAACCTGAAGCGGCGGTAATGCCAGGCACCACCTGAAATGGAATATTCTCTTGTGCCAGCAGTTCTATTTCTTCCCCGCCGCGACCAAAAATAAAAGGGTCTCCGCCTTTTAAACGACACACTCGATGGCCCTCTTTAGCAAGACGCACCAGCATGTGATTAATCTCTTCTTGCGGCACGCTGTGATTACTGCGTGCCTTGCCAACATGAATCATGTCGGCATCGCGTCGACACAAATCAAGAATACCCGGCGAAACCAGTCTGTCGTAAAGCACCACGTCAGCTTGCTGCATCAAGCGTAAGGCACGAAAGGTCAGCAGGTCGGGCTCACCCGGTCCAGCGCCCACCAGATACACTTCGCCCACATCTGCTTTATGGTTTTTCTTGTCGTCGAGTGTTTGTTGTAACAGTGTTTCGGCCTGCGCCTCTTTGCCGGCAAACACCATTTCAGCAATAGGGCCTTGTAACACCGACTCCCAAAACCCACGGCGCTTATTAGGCGCTGCTATATCGCTTTTAACCGCATCGCGATAGCGACCCATCAACACCGCCAAACGACCATAGGCGCTGGGAATGAGCGTTTCCAGACGCGCCCTGAGCAAACGTGCCAATACAGGTGACTGCCCCCCGCTTGATACGGCCACCACCACCGGCGAACGATCAACGATGGCGGGCAGGATAAAACTGCACAAGGCTGGATTATCGACCACGTTCACTGGCAGTTGGCGTTCGTGTGCCAGTTTCGATACGCGTGCATTAAGTGCACTGTCATTGGTTGCGGCAATCACTAACTGGACATTATCCAGATCGCTGTCTTCAAACGCCCCCTCACGACTGCCGCAGGCTTCGGTCTGAATAAACGTTTTCATCGCGGGTGAAAATTTTTCTGCAACCACAAACACATTGCCCTGCGCACGACGCAGCAAACC
>DAIRVL010000164.1:0-5481 GCA_036802845.1 Pseudomonadales bacterium
AATCAAAGACCTGACCCCTTGACGCTGACCCCTTGACGCTGACCCCTTGACGCTGACCCCTTGACGCTGAAGACCTGACCCCTTGACTTGACCTTGACCTATTTGACCCCTTTACCGCTTGACCCCTTTACCGCTTCAGAGGGGAACGCACGCGCCAGTAATCCCGTACTCAAATAATCTGCAAATCGCACCCCGGAACCTAAACCTACTTTGCTTCTCGCAATTTTTTCGCTCTCCTTGCCATGAGCGAAATTTAGTAGCTTTTCAGCTAAGTGAACAGTATTGAGACCTGACCCCCGTGAGCGATTGGGCGAACCAAAAATGGTTCGTAGCCCCATTGTTGCTGAGGTTAACCTTTTGATCTTTTGAGTTCATACATTAGCGAGTCACCCTCCGCCAGCATGGCATCAATCATGCTGTGCTTCTCAGCATTAAACTCGACGATGCCATGCGAAAACGAAATTATGTATCCGCGTTTGGCCTCTTGATTGTATTTTTCGAGTGACTGACGGAGTCTTGAAACAATACCTTCGGCGTGTTCCTTGGGTGTATTGATGAGCAACATGGCAAATTCATCACCCCCCAGTCGCGCGAAGATGTCTGAATCCCGGAACGTGGTCTTTATCTGTTCGGCAAAGACCTTCAGCGCTCGATCTCCTTCTGCATGCCCGAATGTGTCGTTGATTGGCTTAAACTTGTCTAAGTCCATGAATACCAGCGACGCGAACAATTTCTGTCGTGCACAGAGATGCAGGCTGTGTTGGGCGAGCATCATAAAGCCGCGCCGGTTTGATATATTGGTAAGCTCATCCAGTGTCGCCAGTTGAATGGCCGCAAGTTCACGTTCCGCCATTGACGCAAGGTCTTTCAGTGCTTCGAGATCTTCTTTCTCGAAATTTCTTGGTTGACGATCAATAATGCACAGAGTCCCGAGCTTCTGCCCATTCGGGGCCCTGAGTGGGCATCCGGCATAAAAACGAATATATGGATCGTTCAATACCAGTGGGTTATCCGCAAAACGTTCATCCATTATGGTATCGGGAATGAGAAATAGATCGTTGCCCAAAATCGCGTGACCACAGAATGAGATATCGCGCGATGTTTCACTCACATTGAGGCCGAAGCAGGATTTAAACCACTGACGGTTCTCATCGACAAGACTAACAAGTGCGATAGGCACTCCAAGCAGCCTTTTTGCCATACGCGTCAGGCGATCGAACCGTTCCTCTGGTGGAGTATCTAGAATGCCAAGTGATCGAAGCGTCTCGAGCCGGGCCTGCTCCTCTTGTGGCGTGTCAGGTTTTTCCAATGCAATATCACTCCCTTGAGTTCATAATTTTGTATTGCTGATGTTCGCCCAACGAGGCTGTAGAACAACCCAATTAGAAAAATTATATTTTCGTCAGACTGAATTTGGTATCTTTTCCATAAGATCTTTTTTTGGTCTGTCTACAGGAAATATTTATTTCAAATCGGAGCATATTGCCGGATATACGAATATAAGGCCGTTTGCCTCTTATTTTAGTCTATATCGCCCTATCTTTGTAATTTCTCAATATTATGCACCATACAGAACATTAACCATTGTGCATTTGCGGAAGTTACCATCGGCAATATAAGCATCGATTTTTTCTTCGTTGCCGTACGCAATATTATTTTTGTTGTGAAATCAGACATCGGCTGTCAGTGCGGAATCTTGGGTATAGTCTTCGCCTGAGTTTTCTTTGACTTGTTCTACTAATGGTTCGAGTAAGTTATGTTCGGGGCCTTGCCCAACGGCCTCAGCATCGAAATAACAGTTCAAAGAATGGTTCAGGTTGGTGTTATTAAGTAAGCCACGCATTTTTTAAATTAACACCGTGCTCAGTGAATTAATTTTTTAGTGCATCTCGTGCATTAAAGGGCGTTTAAGAATGCAGTTTATAAGCGCCGTTTTTCTAAGCGCCTTGTTTGGAGTTGTCCCGATTCTTTATTTTTGATGCGAACTGGCCCGTTTTAACACACCAATTGCCAGAAAACCCGGTGCGTCGCGTCCATCGACGTCTAACAGGGCGCCATGATGGGCAAAACGATAGATCCTGCGCGAAAAAACGCCGCGCACGCTTAATGCCGTGTCGCCGGTATATTGCATGGGCACGGCTTCTTTTTCCTGTTGTCCCAGTGTTTTATGCGTCACCCTCACGGCTGCACTAGATCGGCTTGCGTGTACCTGTTCCTGCTCCTTCATGGCATTACGTTTATTTCCGCAGCAATTCATCGGTGTCTCCTGTTGATTGATGGGGTGTATTTTCCACAAAAACATCTTCTTCGAAAAAAGGTAGGGGCTTTACTTGCTGTTCGTGCGCAATTAATACGGCATGCACACGTTCAAAAAAAATTGCACTGGCTGACAGGGCGAACCATAACAACAGGCCATCTGGCCATTCATGTGCCAAAACAAAGGCGGCTGGCGCGGCGGTCCACAGACTTAAGCAATAAAAACAATCCATTAATTGGCCGAAAAAACCTTCGCCGCAGGCGCGACGAAGGTTGACGATAACATCGAAGGGGCCATCTTCTGCCTGCAGCAGATGTGTCAGCCGCCACACCGCAAACACGGTCACACAAAAATAAAACCAGGGTGCGGTGCTGAGCAGCTGCATGCAAAAGTCCTTCGCTTGATCAGGGGCGCTTGATCACAAAGTTATATTGAATCGGCCCATAACCCGCGGGGTAGTAGGCACTATGACCATCGGTGCGCCGCACGGTGGCGCTTAGATTCAGCGTGAAGCTGGACACCGTTTCAGTGGTGCCTAACCATGGAGTGCTGCCTAAGGGGTTCAGACTCACGGCAACATAATCGTCGCTATCAGCGGCCACATCTACACCGAACTGGGTGCCGTAAAAACTTCCGCATGCGCCGGAACTCGGTGCATAAACGGGGTTCAATGGATGGGCAGCACTCAGATCTTCCACAGGGAAATTAGGCGTGTTGCATTTGGTTAAACTCAGACTGTAGCCGCCCAAAAATCCTTGTCGCTGCACGGCTTTGAACTTCAGGTTTAAGGTGGCATCGACTAACTCAGGCTCGGTAAGGATAAACAAGGGGCAGGGGTTTGAGGTAACGGTACCGATGGTAACATCCTTGAAGTGAAGCTCCGGCCCGGTATGGTCGACATAGAGTCGCACGCTGTCCTGATACAAGGGCGCAGAGGTGACGGGGTCATTCCAGAGTTGAATCTGTTTGCCGTCGGTGCCATAGGCCTTGAGCCGGAACTGAACACTGCCGGGACCACCCAGATAGGAATACGCCCAACTTGGAATAATGGCTTTGATAAACCAGTCTGGCCCGGACCAATCCATGTTGCCTTGAATGTTGTTGTAGGCCAGCACATCCTGTTTAGGCGCACCTTTGGTGATTTCCAGATTTTGGGTAAAGGGGCCCGCTTTGGTGGCCACCCACGCACTGGGTACCGTTTTCCAGTTATCGAGCATCAGGGCTTCCTGGTAAATGGCCCAGTTGGTCCAGCTGCTATCGGGCCGTTTGGCGCGGTATTCCAGTGTGTAATGCGGTACTTTATCGTACTTGCCAATACAGGCGCTCATGCGCAGTGTGCCCCACCATGCGGCGCAATGGGTTTGTGGAATATCGGCTTTTGAGGTGTCGGTACAGGTGACACGGCCATCGCTGTCTAATGTAACCGTAGATGGCTTGCCTACTGGAATAAAGCCAATGTGCGAAATCGGTTTGCCGTGACAACCGGTGGGCGTGTGCCAATAGCTTGAAGGAATGCAGATGTTGATGCGTTTAAGCGTTGATACGTTCCAGTAGGGAGATGTTTCGTAGGGGATGCCACCGGCCATGGTTGCGCCCACTACCTGAACGACCAGGTCAGGCAGTGCATAGAGTGATTCATTTTCACCCAGTGCGACATCCACATTGGTTTCGTCTATCAGCTGCGATAAGCTGCGGCGGAAACGGAAAATATAATTGCCATTACGGTCAGTGCTGGCCTGACCAAGTTCCTCACGCATGCCTTCGCCGGTATAGGCACCGCCGGTAAGCTCATCAAGTGTGCGATCATATTCCTGAAAACGTAAGGCGCCGTTAACGATGGCCTCAGTGGTACACAGGCGCGTGCCGATATCGCGCAATTTGCTCAGTGCAACGCGATCAATGTCCAGCAATTTGCTGTTGGCGCGGCTTATGTCGAGGGTTCGCATCACCGTGCTTATATCTTCGTTTGTTGTTGCTGCTTTTTTAGTGCTGGTTTTGGTTTCAGCAGGCACGCGTTTGATCACTTGGGCTCTTTTCACCGGCAAATGGGTTTCATCTTGCAGCGGAATAATAACCGGCTTGAACGATTGATGTGAAAGCAATCCAGCCGGCATATCGACCGGTGGATCGGGCAATGGGATAGGTAATGTAGGAATATTTTTTGGGTAGAGTTTTTCGATTGCGTCTTTCAATAACGGAAAACGCAGTGCATTGTTGAGCGCGGCAGCACTTTCAATTTGTAAATGATAACGCGAGCAGGGATTATATAAACAGCCGCTGTAGGTGCTGACATTGCCGTAAACCAAAAAATCGGTTTCTGTCACCGGCGTAGAAAAAGTTAAAACCAGATCATCGAAGTCGGCATCACCCACCCAGACATCGTTCGATTGCAAATCAAAATGATATTGGCCACCTGAGGTGGTCGGGAAGGTGATTTGATATTCCGAATCAGCCCATGCCGACGCCCCCGGTTTGCTTTGAATGCGCACAGACCAGACATCGCCGGTGACATACACCGGCGCATGTGGCGCTTCATAGGTGCCATTGCCGTTGGTGGCACCGCTAATAATAAAACGTTGTGGAAAAGCGGCATGTTTTTCTTTAATAGCAACAGTCCAATTCCCATGCATGATAAAAGGCATAAATATCTCCGTGGTGCCTGTGTAAATTAAGGCAGGTGAGTAGTAGAAGCGTAATACGAAAAAAGCATTACCCAGAACAGCGGTTTCACGCTATTCCTATTAAAAAAACATGTCAATTGTTACTTCTTGTAATAACAAATAATTCACATTTCAATGATCTAACGCCATAAATAAATGAATATCATCATGAAATTGTTCAGGCAAATTAACGTAAAAAATAAGTTATTTTGCTATAGGCTCATAGTCTGTTTTGATTTTTTATCGCTGCTACAGTTAACTTGTATTATTCTGACTTAAAAAACGCCACTTTATTTCAACGTTTGACGGATGCAAGAGTGCACATGAATCTATCAAGGTCGTTTAAGAACGTTTCATTAATCAGCCTTATAGCGTGGTATTTTATTTGCTGTATGTTTCTTGTTGCCAGACAAGGCAATGCACAGCAAAACAGTGCAGATGAAAGTTTCAGCGAACGTATAAAACAGCGCTGGATCGAGAGACAACAGAACAAGGCTATTCCAGTAAGCACAGATACCACATCAAAAATAGACAAACCGGGTGATTACACTTTTTCTATCGTGC
>DAIRVL010000165.1:0-5466 GCA_036802845.1 Pseudomonadales bacterium
ATATTTTTATATCTTGAAAATGATGGGGCAGAATTAAGTCTGGATTTTTCAGGAGAAAGTTTACATAAGCGCTGCTATCGCAAACAAAGTGTGGAGGCTCCAATCAAGGAGCATTTGGCTGCTGGAATTTTATTGCGAATGGGCTGGAATCGAAATTTATTTCTGGATAATCCAGTCGCGTCAAAAATTTTTCTTGATCCATTTTGCGGCGGTGGTACTTTTTTGATTGAGGCAGCGATGATTGCCAGTGATACTGCGCCAGGCTTGTATCGTAGTTATTACGGATTTATTGCGAGTAAATTATTTGACCAGACACTTTGGGCCTCATTGCTGGCTGAAGCGCGGCAACGCAGTGATGCTGGTCTGCAACAATTGAGAAATGTAAAAATTATCGGCTACGATGCCGATAAACAGTCGCTCTCAGCTGCAACGATTAACATTCAATCGGCACAATTTGAAAAATTTATTCATATAGAACGAAAAGAAGTGGCGCAGTTAACAGCGCCCCTTGCCGCTTCATCATCGCTTGCGGATGACAAACCACCGCATTTGTTTTTGGCAAGCAATCCACCTTATGGTCATCGTCTGGGCGAGGTCAAATCGGTGCGGTATTTATACCGGTTTTTGGGTGAAAAAATGCGTGAATCCTTTGCTGGCTGGACAGTGGCAGTGGTTTCAGATCAGATTGAACATCTGGATAATCTGCGTTTTAACACCCATCAAACGATCAAAACATTGCATGGCGGCAGTAGTTTATTTGTACGTATTATTGATGTGCCGCAGCCGGTTTCTATAGTTCGACCAGAGGTCTGTCATAGTCAGGTACAGATAAAAAAAGACGTTATTTTGTCGGCTGAATGTTCGCTTGATCTTGCCAATAGGCTGAAAAAGAATTTCAAGCATGTGCATAAATCTTTTTCAGGAACCTTGCCTTACTGCTTTCGTCTCTACGACGCTGATTTGCCTGAATACAATATGGCAATGGATTTCTATGGTGACCATCTGCGTATTCAGGAATATGCAGCGCCCGCGAGTATTGATGTCGAAAAAGCAAAACAACGTTTGTATAGTGCGGTGCGTACCACGCGTGAATTATTCGGTGTCGATTATGATAAAACGCATATAAAAATCAGAAGCAAACAAAAAGGTAAAAGCCAGTACACAAAAAATGAAAGTGAAACAAAATTACTGGAAGTCTATGAAGACAGCTGTCGCTTTTTGGTGAATTTACGTGATTACATTGATACCGGACTTTTTTCCGATCATCGTTTGGTGCGTAAACTGATTGAAGACAATGCCAAAGGCAAACATTTTCTCAATTTATTTTGTTATACCGCAACGGCTTCCGTGCATGCGGCAATGGGGGGTGCAAAATCCACAACATCGGTGGATTTGTCTCAAACGTATCTGGATTGGTCGCGTTGCAATTTTAGTTTGAATGGTTTTTCTGAAGTCAATAATCATCTGGTCAGAGCCGATGTGATGACCTGGCTTATGAAAAATTCGTATCAGTATGAGTTGATCTTTATTGATCCGCCGACATTCTCCAACTCAAAAAAAATGCGCGAACATTTTGATGTGCAAGCACAGCATGTTGAATTATTGCGATTGGCACTCAAACACCTGGCGGCCGATGGAGAGATACTTTTTTCTAACAATTTCAAAAAATTCAAACTGGATGAAGATGCCTTGGCCGATTTAAGGATAGAGGAAATCACCGTCAGCACGACCAGTCCGGATTTTGCCAGAACAGGTCAGTTACATCGTTGCTGGCGGATTCGCCCGCCGGTCAAACAGACATCACCTTGGCCGGTTTCTAAATGATCTGGTACGTGCTTTGCTTATGAGTTTGCATTCGATGCGAATGAGCAGGGTGACTTTGTATGAATGTAACAGGTAACGTTGTAGGCGGCAGATCTCAGGGAAAATTACCCGTAGTCGCCACGCGCGCAGGGCGCAGGCGAGATGCGCATGGGGCGCTTCAAGCTATTGATAGTTTGGGTGAAATTCCCCTTGTGCTTGATAGTTCAATGGAAATCGCTTTATTGTCCAGGGAGCCGGGCTTTAAAGAACAGTTGGCTGGCTTGGTGTTCGATAAACATCTGGTTGAGCAATTCCAGGAAAAATTAAGTCATATTTTTGACAGCATTAGTCGGGATGTCGACAAAAATAATCGTCGCATGGCTTTAACTGCGCCGCTGTATTCGCAGTCGCAAGGGTCGTTTAAGCAAACAATACATAGTATTGCTTTTCGTTATCTGACCCGAATCAATCACGAAATTACTAAAAGCGCGCAGCAGGAATCGGTGAATATCGTGCTCAACAAGGCCTGTCGTGTGTACGATGCCATTGATCAAAGTTATGCGGTGACCACACAGGAGCTAACGACCTTGGGCATTGCTAATGAGGATATGTTGAACACGTTTTCCAGTACGCAAACATTGATGGAAAACGACGTCATTGAAACGGCGGCCCATATTCTGGATGATGATTTTACGAAAGGCGCTGTAAAAGACAAAATACGAATGGATGTTGTCAAAATAAAACAGCATTACCAGTTTGATGAACACCGTTTTTTTACTAAAGTGGTGCAGTATTTTACGAAAGAACGTGCCCAGCAACAAACGTCGAACGCATTTTATAAAATGAAAGGTTTAAAACATATCGCTGAAATTCAGATGCAGCCACTTGAGGGCGCAGGGATTACCTTGTGTTTGCTGAATGAGTTTGATCAGCCACTGGTGGAGAATTTTTTTGCCGAAAAATACAGCCTTAATCATGTCTGGTCGGTACAAAAACATCGCCATGTAAAAATTCTGGCGGGTTTGCGTGGTGAACTTACGCCAGATGAAACGGCTGCCGTTGTGACATTGCTTGAGAAATTTCTGGTGATAGAGGATTTATATTTTAACCACAGGGTTAAGTATGCGTATAGCAATGCACTGGATAATGGTTATGATCACCAAGAAATTATTGCGTTTGCATTTGATCCGCATCGAAAAGTGCATAAAAGAAATATGCATATTTATCAAAGCATCGCAGAAAGTGACGATGTTGAAATCAAGTATGACGAAAATTTACATCAGATTGATTTATTCACAGAAAAACTGGCTGAATTAATGACGCTGAGTGAGCAGTTTGGTATTAAACAAAGTGATGATTTTGTGGAACAGATGCTTGTTAGTTTGGCCTCGTTCGATAAACGAAAGGAGTATGACTATTATCAATCGCCGCTCAGTGATCAGGTGGTGTTAAGTAAATTACTGGGAGCGATTAGAGCGCTTGTGCTTTGATTTTATTTTTGCGCAAGTAAGCGCATTAATTCCCTGGCGGCGTTAGATAAGGTACGTCGGCCATGAAAAATCAGGCCTAATTCACGGCTTATTTCTGCTTTTTCTACTTTGAGTTGTCTTAAACTGTTGTCCATGAGCGTGTCGGGTAATACGCTCCAGCCTAGTCCTGTTCTGGTGAGCATGCGAATGATTTCGAGGTTGTTGGTGGATAAACTGCATTCAATGGGTTTGAATGATTGAGCGACGATGCGTTCAACAATGGTGCGCGTGAAGGTTTTTGATTCGGGCAATATTGCAGGATAATCCAGCAGCTCATTCAGGGTAATAATCTTTCCGGTACTTAGAGGATGTGTGGTGCTCACCATAAAACTTAATGAATCGTGCCATAAACGCTGCACTTGTAATTGCGGATCGGCAATGCCGGGCAGGGTGACGATGCCAAGTTCCAGCTCCCCTTGTATAACCAGATCATAGACCTCTTCAGATTCCATGAATTTTATATTGAGTCTGACTTGTGGAAACTGCTCATGAAAGGTTTTCAGATAAGGCGGCAAACGATGCAGTCCGATATGATGACTGGTGCCCAGCGTCAGTGTGCCGCTGATGCCTCCCGATAGATTGCCAATGGCCCGACTTAAATCACTCAGATCGTTTACGATGGCGCGGGCGCGGGGTAAAAGTGTTTTTCCGGATTCGGTGAGAATAATTTGTCGACCAATACGATCAAACAAGGATGCCCCAAGCAGGGATTCGAGTTGGGCAATACGTTTGCTGACAGCCGGTTGGCTTAAGTAGAACAGTTTGCCCGCTTGGGTAAATGAGTGATGTTCAGCAACGGCGATAAAAAGTCGCAGGGTGTCGGTGTCCATTTGCGCGGCGCTCCGTTTTTCGTGATTAAAAAGAGTTTATCCTTATAGCGCATAACTAAAAGTAATCCAAGTGATAAAAATAATGAATTTGTTTTATCAGGCGGCGCTTATTACACTCACTTCTAATTTGGAAAAAACTCAGGAGCCATTCATGAAACCACGTACTTTGTATGACAAACTTTGGGACGATCATGTTGTTAAACAGCGGGACGATGGCACGGCGCTGATTTATATCGATCGCCATTTGCTGCACGAGGTGACCTCGCCGCAGGCATTCGAAGGTCTCGACTTGGCTGGGCGCAAGCCCTGGCGTCTGGATGCCAACCTTGCCACGCCTGATCACAACGTGCCCACAGAAAACCAGCAGGCTGGTGTGGCGGGCATTAAAGACACGGTGTCGCGTATTCAGGTTGAAACGCTGGACGCCAACTGTAAAAAATTCGGTATTGTTGAATTCAAAATGGGTGATCCGCGCCAAGGCATTGTGCATGTAATTGGCCCCGAACAAGGCGCTACGTTGCCCGGTATGACCCTTGTGTGTGGTGATTCGCATACCGCCACCCACGGCGCTTTTGCTACGCTAGCGCATGGAATTGGTACCTCTGAAGTGGAACATGTTCTGGCAACCCAGTGTCTGATTCAACGTAAGATGAAAAATATGCGTGTTGAAATCAATGGTGCGATGCCTTTGGGTGTTACCGCCAAGGATCTTATTCTGGCGGTGATTGGCAAAATTGGAACGGCGGGCGGCACAGGTTATGCCATCGAATTTGCCGGATCAGCAATCGAATCCCTTTCAATGGAAGGCCGGATGACCGTGTGTAATATGGCGATTGAAGCCGGTGCCCGTTGTGGTTTGGTGGCTGTTGATGAGACCACGATTGATTACTTGAAAGGCCGACCCTATGCACCGAATGCCGAGCAATGGCCGCAGGCAGTGGCGCAGTGGCGACAGCTTAAGAGTGATCCGGATGCTACGTTTGATTGTGTTGTTGTTCTGGATGCCGCTGCAATCAAACCCTTGGTTACCTGGGGTACGTCACCGGAAATGGTGGTTGCAGTGGATGCCAAAATTCCCAATCCAGCCGATGAGTTGGACCCGGTGATCCGTGAAGGCATGGAGCGTGCGTATGCCTATATGGGCTATCAGCCGGGCTTGTCTATCACTGATATAAAACTTGACCGGGTATTTATAGGTTCGTGCACTAATTCACGTATTGAAGATTTACGTGCGGCGGCGACGGTGGCGCAAGGCAGAAAAGTGGCCAGCACCATTAAACAGGCGCTTGTGGTGCCGGGTTCAG
>DAIRVL010000166.1:0-5365 GCA_036802845.1 Pseudomonadales bacterium
CTGAAAACATTGCGTTCAATGAAATTGCGCGGCAGGCTATTTTGAGCGACCCGGATTTTCATGGCGGCAACTATTATGCGCATGACGTGCGGCCGTTAAATGGCTTGCGATTGGCGCGTATGCTGGGCCATATTACTTATTTGTCGGATGATCAGATGGCCGAAAAATTTGGTCGCCGTCAGCGTCCTGGTGCTGGCAGTTACAGTTTTGAGGTGGAATTCGAGATCGAATCTTATTTGCGCTATCAGGGGGATAAGTTTGCGGGCCTGTTTGATGCGAATACGTATCTGCGCATGACTAGAGCATTGGATTACTTTGATCCGGCGTTAGCCTATGACGGGCAACTGGCTGCGGCGCTGGCGCCTGCGCAGGCAAGCTTTTTGGTCATCGCTTTTTCCACCGATTGGCGGTTTGCCCCCTTTCGGTCGCGCGAGATTGTGCATGCGCTGGTGCATAACGGGCAATCGGTCGCCTATGCTGAAAGCAATTGTGCTCATGGTCATGATTCTTTTCTCATGGATGATGCGTATTACCATGCGGTTGTGGCCGCCTATCTGCAACGGATAACTCTGTGATGCACACTGTCGAACGCGCTGATTTTGATTTAATCGCGAGCTGGGTGAAACCCAATGAACGTGTGCTCGATCTGGGCTGTGGCGATGGCTCGTTGCTGAAGCGCTTGATTGAAGAGCGAGGTGCCTTTGGTTATGGCATTGAGCGCGAAGAAGCGGGTGTTTTGGCGGCCATTGCGCAGGGTATTAATGTGATTCAGGGTGATCTGGAGCAGGGCTTGGCAGGCTTTGACGATGGCACGTTCAATCACGTGGTGTTGTCACGCACATTACAGACTGTACGTCATACGGAACGGCTTCTGACGGAGATGTTACGTGTCGGTCGCGAAGCCGTGGTGAGCTTCCCGAACTTCGCCTACTGGAAGAACCGCGTGGCGGTGATGAATGGCCGCATGCCGGTTTCTGAAGACCTGCCCTATGAATGGTTTGATACGCCCAACCTGCGATTTTTCACACTACTTGATTTTGAGGCGCTGTGCGCCAAAATGCAGCTTGTGATCCGCGAGCGGCAAGTGCTCGACGAGGCTGGCCAGCTCGTCGTCGCAGGGCCTAATTTTCTAGGTAGTCTCGCCGTCTATCGGCTGGGGCGCTAGATCTTCCGGTTGCGCAGGAGTATTGTCCTCTGGAGTGTCCGGCGTGCCTTGCTTGCGCAGGCGTTTTTCTTCTTTTTTCTGTTTCTTGGCCAGATCACGCTGGCGCTTTTCAAAAGAATAGTTGGGCTTGGCCATCGGCGTTCGTTCCTCAATCAGGGAGTAAGTAAATAACAGGGTAGGCTGGCAATTATACGGTAGCAGGCTATGCGCAAACTGCCGATTTAAAAAGGTAAGGTCGCTGAAGCGGGCAGGAGATACTCCTTCAGATAGCCCTTCCGCTTCCACCCACTTGATTGCCTCCGCCCGAACTTCCGGCGTTTAGATCCTCTTAGGTATCCGTTCCATCGGTGTCCTCCGTCTCGCAAAATGACACGATTCGGGGGGCTTTATTTTTTGCAGCCTATTGGCCTGCCTCAGTAACTGGTGGGTTGTGACAGAGTCGAACTGTCGACCTACGGATTAAAATTTCGCTGCTCTACCAGGTGAGCTAACAACCCAAAGAATTGGGTTGAAATGGGTTGGCAATATTTTATATAAAGTGGTGGGTCGGGCGAGATTCGAACTCGCGACCAACGGATTAAAAGTCCGCTGCTCTACCGACTGAGCTACCGACCCAGCGTCAAAGGCCGCGAATGCTACAAGCCTTACATCATCCTGTCAAACAGAAAATAGGTTGTTTTATGCCATCCTGTTGTTGTCAAAGATATTTTTATTTTTCAGGAAAAAATAAATTATCCGATGAACGTGCGAACAATTTTCTGATGTGCATTGAAGTGCGGGAACCGAGCCCAGGTTACATAAATATGCAGTGGTTGGAATGTGTCAATGCGAAGCAAACTCCGGTTGTTGAGCTGCAGGTAGTTTGTCGATTTTATTTACAATTAATGCAATAAGAAAACCAAAATTTTTATTGTATCAGCATGAATTAAAACAATAAAATTATTATGGAACGAAATTTGCTTTATGTAGGCTATGTTTCTTAAAGTTAATTTCATTGCAGGTTGTGACGTGTGAGCTATTGGATAGTAGCCGCTCATGAGGTTAGAGTATCTTTTCCTGCCAGGGATATTCTGCTTTTTTCCCTTGCCGTCACTGGCTTGTTGAACAGCCTTTCTTGTGCTGTTTTTTCTAGCTCGCCGTATCGCTAGCGCCGACTTTTTATGCCACACTCATTACGAACTTATGGATTATTGGCGATAACACTAAGGCAACTGTGTGTTGCTGTTATACATGGGGCTTTAGTCTGGGTGTCGCTTGCTTTTTTCACACGTGAGCAGGGCAGTAGCGCTTTATTTCTAGCAAGCGGATTCGCACTGGCAATGCTTTTGCTCAATCCACGCTACATTGGGGCGGTTTTTCTGGGCGCACTCGCCGCTACTGCATTGCTGGGTTATTCGGGAGAGACTGTTCTGCTGGTGTCGATAGGGAGCACGCTAGGCGCATATTTGGGTGCTTGGCTGCTGTCCCGCGATAAGGTGTTTGATGCCACTCTCGTGACTGCGCGCGATTATCTTTTGCTTATTGTGTATGGGGGCTTTATTGGTAGTGCTGTAAGTGCAGGGGTTGGTGTCACCGGGCTGTTATCGGGTGGCATTCTGGCGCATGAAACCCAGCTAAACAGTTTGTTTTTTGGATGGTTGATGGATGTGCTGGGGGTCATTTTTATTACCCCGTTGATTCTTCTTTGGGGCCATCCATACAAAGAAGCATTTTCGAAACAAAAAATAAGCGAAGCATTTTGGACGGTTACCAGTGCACTTCTAGTGGGGCAAATGGTTTTTGGGAAGTGGTTTACTGAAGTCATTGGCCATTCAATTAATTTTTATTGGCTAGCGTTGCCTATCGCCTGGGCTGCTTTACGCCTAGGCAAGCGCTGGGTAGCGTTGCTTCTGGCTTTGGCTGCGATGCAGGCAATTTTTTCGGTGAAGTCGGACATGGCTTTTTTTGCTCATGACATTTCATCAGGCATGCTAGGTAATGACTGGCTAATCATGGTGGCATTGGCGCTGGCGGGCATGTTGCTCAGCATTGACTGTGAGCAGCGTCGGCAAGCTGAAGTTAGGCTGCGTCAGCAGACTGACGAATTAAATTTCCGCAACCAGGTTTTGCAGCGCATTAACCGTGGCGCCTCTTTACCACTGGTTCTGAGTGGCTTAACACAGGAGTTTGAACGTTTGCATCCGGGGTGTTGGTGCGCCATGTTGCTGCTCGATAAAGAGGGCAAGCATTTGCACTATGGTGCAGCGCCTAGCTTGCCTGATTTTTATAAACAGGCAATTAATGGTTTGCCCATAGGTGAGGGTGTTGGTGCCTGTGGTGCGGCTGTACGCCGTGGCGAACGGTTCATCATTTCAGATATGCAGAGCTATACCTTCTGGCCTGTGGGATTTCGTTTTCGTGATGCGGCCAGAAAAGCGGGGATTCAATCCTGCTGGTCCCAGCCGATTAAAAATAGCGAGCATCAGGTTCTTGGTACTTTTGATATTTATCACACGACCCATCGCGAGCCGTCGGCTGAAGAAGTTGATCAGATGGAACGTATGGCCCACCTGGCAGGGCAAGTGATTCACCAGGCAAGCCTCCAGGAAATTCTGCATTTGAAGGATGTGGCATTTAACACATCCAGTAATGCCATGGCCATTACTGATAAAGACGCTCGCATCCAATGGGTGAACCTCGCCTTTGGAGAAATGACAGGTTATCCCCCGAGTGAGGTGATTGGATTGACTTTGCGTGACCTGGGAAAATCAGAGAAGCAAGACCCTGCATATGAGCAGACCATTTGGAAAACAATCCTTGCGGGGAATGGGTGGCACGGAGAGCTTGTCCATCGGCATAAAAATGGTGCTGATTATGATGAGGAAATGACGATAACGCCGATGAAGGATGCCGCAGGAAATCCAATCCATTTCATCGCGGTCATGCGCGATATCACCGAGCGTAAAAAGTCTGAAGAGCAGATCCGCACCCTGGCTTTTTATGACACGTTAACGCAACTGCCGAACCGACGCCTTCTGGATGATCGACTCAGCCGCGCCATGATTGCAAGTAAGCGCAGCAATCGCTATGGGGCTCTCATGTTTCTTGATCTGGACAACTTTAAGCCACTCAACGATAAGTATGGACATGGTACGGGGGATTTGTTGCTGATCGAAGTGGCGCAGCGAATAACGCAGTGTGTTCGCGGCACAGATACTGTTGCGCGGTTTGGGGGGGATGAGTTTGTGGTGATGCTCGACGGGCTGAGCACTGACAGAAATGGGTCCATATCTGAAGCAGAAATTGTTGCTGAAAAAATTCGTCGATCGATCGCCGAACCTTTTAAACTCAGCGTGCATAAGGAGGGCAGGGGGGAGGTCAGCATTGAGCACCGGTGTTCGACCAGCATCGGTGTGGCGCTATTTATCGGTGATGGGGTCAGCTCTGATGATTTACTTAAGCGAGCGGACATGGCGATGTATCGCGCCAAAGACAAAGGCCGTAATCGCGTACATTTTTTTGATGCAAGACATGCTTAGCAGTGGTCCCTATGGCAGCTATTGTTTCCACAATGGTTTCCACAATGCAAACTATCGTACATGAGTTTCGTACATGAGTTTTGGGCAAAGCCCGCCTTGCTGATTACGTCTGCATCGTCTTGATATTAGCAATGACATCAGCAATTGCCTGTTGTGCGCTGCCATAGAGTAACCGGGTGTTTTCGCCATAGAACAAGGCATTCTCAATCCCCGAGTAGCCTGCACCTTTGCCGCGCTTGTTCACAATCACGTTTTGCGCGTAATCGACATTCAAAATTGGCATGCCATAGATTGGGCTGGATTTATCCGTGCGCGCAGAGGGGTTGACGACATCGTTGGCACCAATCACCAAGGCGACATCCGTCTGGCTAAACTCTTCGTTGATCTCTTCCAGATCAAAAATCATGTCGTAGGGAACCCCGGCTTCCGCGAGCAACACATTCATGTGGCCGGGCATTCGTCCTGCGACAGGATGAATCGCAAATTTGACTTCAACCCCGGCTTCCTGGAGTAGTTTTGCCATCTCCCATACCTTGTGTTGCGCCCCAGCCACCGCCATGCCGTACCCGGGCACGATAATGACCTTTTGCGCAAAACGCATCATCGCGGCAGCATCCATCGCGTTTGCTTCTTTCATGGTACCGGTAATGGCTTCTCCCGCCTGGGCTTCGCCGGTTATGGG
>DAIRVL010000167.1:0-5354 GCA_036802845.1 Pseudomonadales bacterium
GTATCGAGATTCAGATCGTACACTTCTGTGTCGCCAGACTTGAACGACAAAACCATAACTTGTGGAATACCGTTGACGTTGTAGTTGTAGAGCCACAGATTGAAATCAACGCCTGTCTTGACAGGAATTGTTCTACCATCGTTCGCCGAGGTATCGAAGGTGAATGCGACATGGTCGCCGCCCAAACGCTGCAGTGTATAGGTTTGCGCACCTGTCGAAGAATTGCGAACAGCGACAATTTTTGCGTTTTCGGATGCCTGCCATTTTTTACCAAAATTGCCATTCGGCATTTTGGCGGCACTGTTGTAATACCGTTCTATTTTCAGAGGAAACATCCCGCCAGTTTGAAAATCAATTTCATGATCTGTCTTGGAGCCATCGGCGATATTGATGGGATTACCCAGGGTTGGAGGACAGGTTTGCTGGTTAGCATCAGCACAATACCAACTGCAGTAACTCGTTAGCATCAGGGTTGAACAACTCAATCCATTCGTGCCATCTGAACTGTCATGGTGGACATCCGAGAGGCATTGCCCATAACAGCCGTAATAACCATCACTGGGACTAGCCGTTGTGTCATAGACACATCGGCTAAATCCCAGCTCAGAATGAAACATGAGAAACAACGCAATGCACAACAGACTGAAGACTGTCGTAAGCTTCCGATGCAGGAACATTCACACACTCCTTGGTTGGTCTAATATCCTTGGTTTTTTAGTATCGAGAAACCTCTCGAACCATTGCCGTTGCCGCAGCGGCTTAACGGCTTAAAACCAGCCACTTATCCCCTCATTCAAAAACGGGCAAAATGATATTAACTGGCTTTACACAAAATCAATGTGTGTGTACTAAAAATTTCATAACCCGTCTATTGTGATGAGGCTCACCTTGAGCAAGATTGAATCAATGATCTGAAAAGGAAACCTCTGAAGCGCCCCCCTCATTGCAACCGAAACAGGACTGCGTGGAGGCACCGCCTAAAGGATTAAGCGCGATGTATCATCAATATCATCACGCTGGAAACCCTTCATTAGCGGCCTGCAAAGACAGTCTATGACTTGCTGGATTGCTTGGCGTCCGGCAGAAGAATCCCGCACAAAGGCATGCTGACAAAAGCAGCGCAAAATCGCTTCGTTGTTTGAAAACTAAAAAGCTGGAATACTAAAAAACCTGTCTACTAACGCAGACCCTAAATCAGGCTGGAAAACACCGCGCCACACAGAGGCCGCGGCAAAAAACTTAAAGGAGATAACTTATGTATTTAACGCAATGTGTAAAACGTGCCGCGCAGGTGAGCGGCAAAAAAACAGCCACCACCTTTGGCACACGCAGCCATACCTGGAATGAATTCAAACAGCGCATTGGCTCTTTGGCCGCCGGCTTGCAGCATTTGGGGCTTTCGTCCGGCGAACGTATCGCGATTCTGGCCTTGAACAGCGACCGTTATCTGGAATTGTTTTTTGCCGTGCCATGGGCCGGTGCTGTTGTTGTGCCGATTAATATCCGTTTGGCTGCCCCTGAAATACTCTTCACCTTAAATGATTCCGAAACCGAAATACTGGTGATCGACGATGCGTTTGCCCCGCTCTTGCCCGCACTAGAAGGCAAGATGAACACGGTCAAAAAGATTATCTTTGCCGGTGACGGTAAAACACCTGCCGATTGCGTTAACTACGAAGCGCTTATTTCACAACATTCCCCCGTGTCAGACGCCGAACGCGGCGGCAATGATCTTGCCGGTTTATTTTATACCGGCGGCACAACGGGGCGCTCAAAAGGCGTTATGCTCACGCACGATAATTTAATGAACAACGCGCTTAACGTGCTGCCCTTTATGAAATTTGACGAACAATCGGTGTATTTGCATGTGGCGCCCATGTTTCATCTGGCCGATTGCGCATCCACCTTTGCCCTCACCATGGCCGCAGGCACCCACACCTTTTTGCCCAAATTCGATGCGGAAGAAACGCTAAAACTGATTCAAAACGAAAAAGTCAGCGTCTGCTTGCTGGTGCCGACCATGGTCAATATGCTGATTCATTGCCCCAATTTTGCCCACTACGATGTATCGAGCCTTCAAACCATTTTGTACGGCGCATCCCCCATGCCCGAAGCGGTGTTGCTGCGTGCCATGGCCATGCTGCCAAACTGTCAGTTCAAGCAAGGCTACGGCATGACGGAAACATCGCCAATCCTGACCTTTCTGGATTCCAAATTCCACGTCACCGAAGGCCCCTTCAGTGGCAAATTAAAATCCGCCGGTTATCCGGCTTTTGGTGTTGAAATTCTTATAGCAGATTCTAATGACCAGGAAGTGCCGCGCGGCCAGGTAGGGGAAGTTATTGCACGCGGGCCGAATGTAATGCAGGGTTACTGGAAAATGCCGGAAGCAACGCAAGACACTTTACGCCATGGCTGGATGCACACCGGTGATATGGCTTACATGGACGAAGAGGGTTTTGTCTTTATCGTTGATCGCAACAAAGATATGATTATTTCCGGCGGAGAAAATATCTATTCCTGCGAAACGGAACAAGCCATTTACCAGCACCCCGCCGTGCAGGAATGTGCCGTTATTGGCATTCCACATAAAGAATGGGGCGAGTCGGTTCATGCCGTGGTGGTATTCAAGCAGGGACACGCTGCAACACAAGACGAGCTGACTGCACATTGCCGACAGTTAATTGCCGCGTATAAATGTCCAAGGTCATGGGAGTTTCGTAAAGAGCCCCTCCCGATAAGCGGGGCCGGAAAAATTCTGAAAACCGAGTTAAGAAAACCCTATTGGCAAGGCAAAACTAAAAGGGTAAATTAATTTCATCAACAACAACGGCTTGACTCAAGGAAATGTTAAACATGAAACCATTAAAATCAAAAGCACTTGCTGGCCTAATCATTGTGGTATTTGTTGCCACATTTTTTGTGTCCATGGGGCAGGCTGAACAACAGGCCGCGCCGCTTGTTGTCAATGAAAAATCATTTACCTGTATACGTGATATGACGCCCGTGCGTGGTTTTTACGTGGCTAATATTGCTGGCAAGTTAGATGAAACGCTAGCCGTGGCCAAGTCAGAAAAAGGCGGGGTTTATCCGCCAGGATCGGTGGTGCAGCTCTTCCCCAACGAAGCCATGGTAAAACACCAAAAGGGTTTTAACGCTATCACCAAAGATTGGGAATTTTTTGAACTTGATGTAAATGAAAATGGAACAGTGATTCGCAAACGCGGTTTTCAGGACGTGAAGAACCGCTTTGGTGGTAATTGTTTTGCCTGCCATGTGGGTGCAAAACCCGAGTGGGATATGATTTGTGAAAGCGGCCATGGCTGCGAAGATTTGCCTATTTCGAGATTGGCTATTGAATCACTGCAAAATACCGATCCACGTTGTGAGCCAAAAGAAATTCCCTTTATGCAACGAACGACGGCGTGGTTTATTAAATTTTTTACGCCGCTGTGAGGCCCCAGACCAGAAAGAATAGGTATGAATTGCAGAAATTATTTACGAAACAGAATCAGACCTTGATAATTTTTCAGGCAAACTTTTTTACGCCTACTTTTTTTGCAGCTTTATGCAGATCCTCGTCCAAGGTAGCCAGCGGCATTCCCTTGCGCAAGGCCAATTCAAGGTAGGAGGCATCGTAAGCAGATAGTTTATACCGCCGAGCCAGCTGCAGGGTGTCGGACAAGGGATGTGTAATGGCGGACAAAAACCTGCACGCCGTTGCGGTCGCTGACCAGTTTCCATTGCGGGTCCAGCCGGGTATCCAGCGGCTCGGCGGAGAGTGTTGCGGCAGCAAACAGCAAAAAAAAACGCTGCCGGCAGCGGCAGCATTTTGCGATGGCTTTCTTGCAGGATCCGAGTGATTGCCGGGCACATGGCGGAAATCATTGCCGGAACAACGGATAAACGAATGGACCGAAACATGCAGACATCCCTGCCGGTGAAAATGCGTCGGGAAACTGTGCGCGCCGGATTTCCGTGACGCAAGAGGCGATGCGACCGGCGCACCGCCTTTGCCGTTCAGCTGATGCGGAAACCCTCGCTGCCGGGCAGGCGTTCCACCAGTTCCGCACCCATCAGCATGGCCGGCGTGTAACTGCCGCCAGCCGGGCGGTTGTCCAGCAGGTAGCGGCTGATGGCGAGCGAGCCGTCAACGGTGACGCTGTAGCCGTTGCCGGTTTTGATGCGCACGGTTTTCACCACGCCCCGTGCGTTGCGAGCTTCGCCCCAGACCCAGGTCGGCAGACGTGCGCGGGTGCTTTCGTCAGGGCCTTTGACGAAACGCCCGGCGAGTGATTTCAGCATCGCCTGCATCGGAGCGGTTGCCATCAGCGGACGCAACAAGGCCATCAGGCGCGCACCTTGTGCCATCGGTTTCTTGATCGGGAACCAGGTGTCGATGTTGGCAATGCCGGTGGTGTAGTAAGCCGTCGATACATCGCCCCAGGGAATGGTCATCGCCCAGCGCGGGCCGCGACCGAAGTCGATGGCTTTCTGTTTGCTGCCCAGGGCAACGGTGACGAGCTTGCCGTTTTGCCGCTCAAGACAACCCTGACCCATGCCTTCGATCATCGTTTTGCTGGTGCCGGGAGACAGCCCTGAACTGGTGTCGAATCCGAGCGACAGGTGCGTGGCGTCCGGCAGCACTTCTTTCAGTTTCGCGGCGACGCAGTCGGTGGGGATGACGTCAAAACCCACGCCGGAACACAGTACGACGCCGGCTTTTTTTGCACGATCACTTTGCGCTTTTGCATGGGTGTGTTCGAAAACCGGCGCTTCACCGGTGATGTCGAGGTAGTGTGCTTTTGCTGCCAGGCAGCCTTCGATCCTCGCCGCGCTGGTGGCGGAAAACGGCCCGGCACAGTGCAGCACCAGACCGATGTTGTTCAGCCCGCCGGCAACGGCATTGGTGTCGTCCAGCGCAAAACTGCGCAGCTCAAGGCCGAGTTCTTCTGCCAGTGGTTTCAGTTTGCCGGTGCTGCGGCCGGCGAGTACTGGCGCAAGGCCGAGTTTCACCGCCTCGCGGGCGATCAGCTCGCCGGTGTAGCCGTTGGCGCCGTAGATCATCCACTGCATGTGCGTGTCTCCCTCGAAATGGCGATGAAAAAATTCGGGCCTGAACGCAGTGCAGCGCGCAGGCCCGTCGTCGATCAGAAAAGTGGCATCGTGTTTTTACGGCGCCGGCTTCAGTTGTGGCGGCGGCAGTTCTTCAATCGGATGTGCCGGCGGGTAACCGTAGATGTAACTGCGTGCCGGCGGCAGGCCGGGGGCCGGGTGGCGCCGCAAGGTTGCTGCATCCACTACAATATCTACCCCATCGAGCATTTCAAGAAACGCACAACTCCGCGCTTCTG
>DAIRVL010000168.1:0-5348 GCA_036802845.1 Pseudomonadales bacterium
TGGTAACAATGGGGCTTTTATCATTACCTTCGATGCTGAAAAAAGGTTATGACCCGTCCCTGTCGACAGGGATGATTTGCGCAACCGGAACCTTAGGCCAAATTATCCCGCCTTCCATTGTGTTGGTGCTATTGGGCGATGTACTGTCAAATGCCTACCAAAAAGCGCAGCTACAAATGGGAATCTACTCACCTAAAACCGTGTCCGTGGGCGATTTATTCCTGGGGGCACTTTTACCAGGCTTGCTCCTGGTCGCGCTTTATATCATTTATATTTTACTCGTTGCTTATTTTAAACCTGACCATGTGCCCAAAGGAGAAGAAAACACCTCCAGTCATCTATCGACAACAGCCGTATTTATCGAAGTGATGTCCAGCTTATTGCCTTCGTTACTTTTAATCTTGATTGTGCTGGGTTCAATTTTATCAGGCATTGCAACACCGACCGAGGCTGCTGCAGTGGGTGCGATGGGTGCACTGGCATTGGCCTTTCAACGCAAGGCACTTAATTTGCAAGAAATGAAAGACATCGTGTACAGCACCGCGCAAATTGTTGCCATGGTGTTTTTGATATTGATTGGCGCAACCTTGTTTTCATTGGTTTTCCGGGGCTATGGCGGCGAAGAATTGATTCAAGGCTTTTTTAAAGACATGCCCGGTGGCGTGGTCGGTGCCACACTGTTCGTTATGGTCATAATTTTTCTACTGGGATTCATTCTCGATTTTATTGAAATAATATTTGTAGTGGTGCCCATCGTTGGCCCTGTGCTGTTAGCGATGGGACTGGATCCGGTGTGGTTGGGCGTCATGATTGCGGTGAATCTGCAAACATCCTTTTTGACGCCGCCCTTTGGATTTGCGTTATTTTATCTGCGAGGCGTGGCGCCCGAACATATAAAAACAAGTGTCATTTATAAAGGCGTTATTCCTTTTATTGCCATACAGATATTTCTCATGCTGTTACTGACAGCCTGGCCTGGTCTGGCGACATGGCTGCCGCAATGGATGTATGCCGGAAAATAGAAATAAATGTATATATCACAGTAAATGTATTCAAAGGAGGTTGTGCTTGATTGATGATGCAGAGGTGCCTGTTCCTACAGGTGAGCTGTCTTTAAAGGTATTGAGCACCCTTGCTCATGCCAATGGATTTGGAGACATTTACGGTGGCTGGGTTGTTTCACAAATGGATCTGGCGGGCAGTATTCATGCAGCTAAAATTGCCCATGGTCGTGTGGCAACGGTGGCGATTGAAAAAATGGCCTTTATGCTGCCGGTTTCTGTGGGCTCAACGCTGGAGTTCTTTACCAAGGTAGAAAATGTGGGCCGCAGCTCTATTCGAATCAATGTTGAAGTGTGGACCTGCGGCTCAGGAGAAAATAATTTACGCAAAGTTACAGAGGCCTGTTTAACCTTTGTTGCTATAACTCATGCGGGTAATACGCGAGCAATTAGCGCTTGATTCATTATTGCCAATAATAACAAAGTGCTTTGCGATGCGAATTAAAACCCGAAAAATAGGTCATGGAAACTCATGCGACATATTTATGATTCGTTATGACAAATATGAATTCTGTAATTGTGCGTTGATCGGTCAAAGTATAAAACTTAAACACAACCTGACAAGTGAGCTAAACTTACTTAACGTGTGTGGTGTTTATTTTTCGTTTCTTCCAGGTGAGATGAAAATAATAATAATAATAACGTACAAGTCTATGATGGGCGGCCAACAAAATAATAATGTCTTAACAGGTTGAGGCTCTATTCTTTTATCTTTCTCGGTTCTTTCAGAGAGTGCTTGGGTGATCTAGTAGATGTAGTCTTGTACGTTGAGTTCAAATCTTATAGGCGGAGGTTATTATGGCTGTTGTTATACATGATCAGAAACTGGCGATAAATCATCCTGAGGGAATCACAGAAGCACCAAAATTTCCGTGGAGGTTTGTGGCTGTTCTTGGTGTTGTGGTATTAGTTCTCTTCGGCGCGTTGCGCTGGTATCAGAATGAATACTCATTCACCGTCGGACTCGATTATTTCGAACCAGATTTCCAAAAATACTGGATGACATTGTTTTGGGCGCAATTAGGCGTTATTGGAACAATAGGCGCGATAGCAATTCCCTATATCTGGTTTACCCGCAATAAAGAGTTGAATATAACGCCGCAAGAAGAACTCAGTCGTTACTACACTATCTTGTCATTGTTAGCTGTAGGTGGTTTGATATTGTATTTTGCGTTAAATATATTTACGGAAGCAGATGCTGCGTGGCATCAGGTGACCGTTCGTGATACGGACTTTACTCCTACGCATATAGCCTTGTTTTATGGTGTATTGCCCATGCTGTTTGTTGGCGTTATTTTTGGTTTTGTATGGGTGCATACACGTATGCCTGATTTTAAAGGACGCGTTTCAATTCCACTGGCGGTGCTTGCTGCGGGACCGTTGTTGATTGCGCCTAATCTTGGCTATAACGAGTGGGGTCATACATTTTTCTATGCCGAGGAGTTGTTTGGTGCGCCTATCCATTGGGGCTTTGTTACCTTGGGCTGGGCATTCCTTGGCGTAGGTGGTTTCCTGGTGCAGTGTTTTAATCGTATGGCAGAACTAACAGAAATTGTTGTTGAAACCGAAAAATAGTTTCAAAAATTTTTCGCAGTAATAAAAAATCACAAGGTGACTTCTCTTACGCAGAAGGTAACCTTGTGATTTTTTTTTGAAAGAATGCTGCATTTTTTAGAGCATTATTTTGAAATGCTTTAAAAATTAAATTTCAAATAAATTTCCAAGCTTTATTGCTCAATGTGAAATTTAAATGAATAGTTGCCAAAATCTAGAGTAAATTCTGCAATAACAAAAATAAGATTTTGGCGCTAATAAATAAAAGCGATCAGAATCAATAATAAAATAATTAATAAATAAACAAGGAGGCAGTTATGTCAGCAAGATATATTCCTGCAGATGTTGAACAAAATGAACCCGATGCGAATGAAGTGCGACATGTCGCAGGTGCCGTAAAAAACAGCGCCGAACAACTGGCGGCGTACCGAAACATTGATTTGGCAACCCTTCCGTTGTTATTTCTTTTGTTTGGAGGGATATCCGTATTCTTATTTGCACTCACTGTCGGCGATTGGGACTTCTGGATGGACTGGCGTGATCGGCGCTGGTGGCCCTTGGTTACACCATTTTCCTTGATTTTATTGCCAGCTGTGCTGGGTGTATTCATGTGGAAAAAATTTCGTTTGCCGATGGGGGCGACGTTCGCGACCATGAGTTTCCTTGCTGCATCGTGGGTAAGTCGTTATGCGAACTTTCACGAATTTGCCGGATTCCCGCTGAACTTTGTTTCTCCCTCAACATGGGTGGGTCTGGGTGTAATTATTGACGCAACTTTGCTTATTTCAAGAAGCTTCTATATTACCGGCTTTATCGGTGCATTTTTGTTTGGCCTTCTAACGTATACAATAAACTGGCCTATATTCGCGCCATTTCGCATGCCGATTGATTACAACGGAACGATGGTTACGGTTGCAGATTTGATGGGCTATATGTACATAAGAACGGCTATTCCTGAATATGTGCGCATCATAGAAGAATCCACCTTAAGAACCTTTGGTGAAGCAGTGACACCACTTACAGCAGTATTCGCAGGGTTCGTCACAATTCTTAATTACTATCTATGGGTATGGGTCGGATTTAAAATAAGCGAAAGCCGTTGGATGAATAGAATTGTATAAATAATATAAAAACCTGATTTAATAATAAGAAGAATGTAGGAGTAAAAAATGGAAAAAAATATAAGCCGTTTACTTTTGTGCTTGGTGTTATTTCTAAGTTTCAGCGAAATGACCTATGCACATGGTGAAAAAGCTCAGCAGGCCGGATTAAGAATGCGCACCATGAATTGGTGGGACATTGAAATCTATCCAAAGAAACTTGATGTAAATCAGATTCTCACCGTGAAGGGTAAATTCTCGCCCTCTCCATGGTGGCCAAAACATATGGCGAATCCGGAGGATATGCTGGCGTACTTGAATATTGGTGTGCCTGGGCCAGTATTTGTACGTATCGATTCAAGAGTCAACGGTGTGCCAATGATCCGCTCAACACATTTCAAAAAAGGTGAAACCTATGAATTTGAAATAAAATTGAAGGCGAGATCACCGGGTCGATATCATGTCCACCCAGTAATCAGTGTTGAGGATACTGGGCCTATCATTGGTCCAGCTCAATGGGTTGAAGTGGGGGGTGATCAGGCTGATTTTGAAAATATTATTACGACTCTAACGGGTGAAGTAATAGATCTTGAAACCCACGGAATGAAACAAATTATTATTTGGCACTCGTTCTGGGTTGTGGTTGGTTTGTTGTGGATGGGGTACTGGTTCAGAAAATTACCCGTGTTGATGCCACGATACAAAGAAGTTGCGCGTTTGGGTGCGAACCACGCAAACGAATTAATCACAATGAAAGATATGCTGGTCTCTATTGTGTTTTTTGGAGGGATATTAATGGCAATAGCTGGAAGTTATTTCTGGACGCAGAGCCAATATCCAATTACCACACCATTACAGACAGGTGAAGTCGAGGTTCAGCCATTGCCGAGTCAAGGTAATGTTGTTGAATTAAAACTTCATGATGCCCGTTATCGTATTCCTGGCCGTAGTTTTAAGGTTGAAATTGATGTAACTAATAATGGCACAAGTCCGATTCGTCTTGGAGAGTTCTTGACAGCGAATATTCGTTTCATTAATAAAGAAGTTCTCGGCGATATTAAACCTGTTGATGCGCAGGATTTAATTGCTCAGCAAGGTTTGCAGGTGGATGATAACCTGGTTCAACCCGGTGAAACCCGACGTATTACGCTTAGGGCTGAAGACGCCTTGTGGGAAACCATGCGTTTGACAAGTTTGGTCTATGATCCTGACAGTCGCTTTGCCGCCATGCTCTTTTTCTACGATGAAAATGGCAAGCGCTACCATCTAGAGGTGGGCGGGCAAATGATGCCGACATTCAGTTAGACCGCCAGCTTGTGTAGTCGTTAGAAAAACCCCTTCCCTTAAGAAGGGGTTTTACGATGAGAATATTCTTTTAAGCGCAGATGAACTTCTATTACCGAACGTAAAGTAACTAATATTAATAGATGAATTAGATACGCTGCGTTTAATCGATAGACACGCAGCACTCTCTGCCAAATTAAGCACTTTAGGTTGTTTAATTTTTTGCCCGTATTCATCAATAACCACAAGCAGTTTTGGTTGCAAGCGCGTGTTGCGACGACTTTCCAGTACAACCCCAATTTCCTTGTTATTTAATTCCACTACTGAGCCGGTTGGATAAATGCCAATC
>DAIRVL010000169.1:0-5256 GCA_036802845.1 Pseudomonadales bacterium
TGATTCTCAACCTGCTTATTTTACCGCTGCGACCGATAAAAATTGCCCACGCTTACCAAAGCATCTGGCAGAACGATGGCTCCCCCCTGCGCGCCATCAGCCAACAACAAAGGGACAAACTGCAGCAGCGGCTTGATCAAGATCTGGGTGCCCATAAGAGTCACGTCGCGCTGGCCATGACCTACGGTGAGCCCAGTGTGCGCAGCGCATGGGCCGAGTTAAAAAATCGTGGCGTGGACAAAGTTTTTATTCTGCCGCTGTATCCGCAGTATTCCGCCACCACCACAGCCGCCGCCTTTGATGAGATCAGCCGCGTGTTGCAGAAAGAACGCGCCATTCCGGAATTACGCTTTTGCCGCGACTATCATCAGCATCCTGCTTATATTGAAGCTCTGGTTCACTCGATTAAACGACACTGGCAAGATATTGAATCCCGCACGCAAGAAACACCCGAACGCTTTTTGCTTTTTTCGTTTCACGGCATTCCCCAGGTTTGCATCGACCGGGGCGACCCCTATTACCAGCAATGCCAAAATACGGCGGCGGCGGTTGCAGCGCGTCTTGAGCTTGATCGGCAGCAATGGCAAGTCAGTTTTCAGTCGCGCGTTGGCAAGGCTAAATGGCTAAGCCCTTATACCGACCAAACGCTAAAAACCCTAGGCAAAAAACTCAAACGTATTGATGTGATCTGCCCCGGTTTTTCGGTCGATTGTCTTGAAACGCTGGAAGAAATTAATATCCAGAACCGGGCGTTTTATGAAGCCGCAGGCGGACAGGGTTTTAACTACATTCCCGCGTTAAACAGTGACGATAAACACATCGCACTGATGATCGACCTGATCACAGAAAAATGCAGCGACTGGATCAATACAAAGAGTGAATTCCGAACGAATGATAGCTAAGAGCGCGTGTTTTAATGCAGCGCTGCGTAGCCCAACATATCGGTAATTTCCTTGAGCTGTTCACCTGCAAATTCCAACACTTGCAAACTCTGTTCGGGCGAGAGTTTATTGACAGGAAATTTCCGATACGCCGGCATATCGACCACGCGCGGCAAACTGCCCAAGCGACGCGTACCAATGCATGCATGCCAACGTGCCAGCAAAACAATATCAGCCAAATCGAGTTTTTCGCTTCCGGCACGCATCCAGTCATCACGCGAGCGAGCTACTTCAAGAAATTCCTCTTCAAAACCCCATACCTTGAGCAAGTGGAACCCAACTTTCGATTTATAGGCCTCAAGTACTTTTTTGACCTCGCCCGGTTCTTTCGCAATTTCAGGAAAATGTTCAGAGATTTCTACCAGCAGGGGCAACACACCAATATCCTGCATCAACGCCGCCAACAGGGCCTTATCTGCACTGATACCATGACTGTACACCGCCAGCACAGAGGCAATAGCGGCTGTTTGCACGCTGTTTTGCCACAACTCATTGGCAATATCACGCAACACCACTTGACGGAAATTAAACAAGGCGCCCAACGAATGGCTGTAGACCAAATTCCGGGTGACTTGTGTACCCATGCGTTTAACGGCATCGGCAACGTTATTAAAAGGTCGGGCAGAACGGTACAGCGGGCTGTTGGCTGAACGAATAATACGTGCGGCCAAGGAAGGATCGGCCTGTATAATTCTCGCCATTTCTTTAATACCCACACCATCGTTAGCAATGGCATGGCGAACTTTCTGTGCGACATCGGGCAAGCTGGGTAAACGCGCTTCATGCGACACCACTTTTTTATACACCTGGTGGTAAATCCCTTCTTCACTGCGGCGTTTGTTCATTATTTTTTTAGCAAGAGAACGTGCATTATTTCCCGTGTCCACCCTACACTCCAACAAGCTTTTATATTGTTTTTGTTTACCTTCGGAGTATAGCTGAAGGAAATCAGCCCTCATTATTATCGGATTATGTTTATGCCTGCCGCACTGAAAGACCGTTACGACACGGCCTATATGTCAAAATTAGCGCACGCCATCCAAAGGCATCACCCTGCATTTGAGACCACGCGCTTTAAATCCCTGGTGTTTGATGAGCTATGGACTCAACGTGAACTTAAAGCCCGCATGCACCATATCAGCGGCTGCTTGCACGACAGCCTTCAGCGGCCCTTTCCTGAAGCTATTACAGTGCTAAGGAAAGCCGCGCCGAACTTTGGTGGTTTCGAGGCCATGCTTTTCCCCCACTATGTTGAACGTTATGGTCAAGCCCATTGGGACATTGCCCTGGCGGCGCTGGCTGATCTGACGCAATACTCCAGCTCGGAATTTGCTGTCCGACCTTTTATTCTCACAGACCCCGAGAAAATGTTGGCCCAAATGCACCTTTGGGCGCAGGATACCAACCCGCATCTACGCCGACTGGCCAGTGAAGGCTGTCGCCCCCGCTTGCCCTGGGCCACGGCGCTGCCGTTATTTAAACAAGACCCGCGACCGCTGATTCCTATTCTGACCCGGCTCAGACAAGACCCCTCCGACTATGTTCGACGCAGTGTCGCCAACAATCTCAACGATATAAGCAAAGACCATCCCGATATAACACTGGCACTCAGCAGGCATTGGTGGGGGCAGCACCCCCACAGCAACTGGATTATCAAACACGGCCTACGCACCCTGTTCAAACAAGGCAACAAAGACGCACTGGCCCTTGTGGGACATGACAAAAGCACGCATATCAGCCATGCTCGCCTGACGCTCAACACCACACAGGTACACATTGGCGACACACTCACGCTGCATGCAGACATCACCAGCGACAAGGAAACACTCGGGGCACTGCGTGTCGAATACCGCATTGCCTACCTCAAAAAAAATGGTTCACACACATCAAAAGTATTTCACCTGTCAAAAGGACAGCATCCCGGCAGCCACTGGCATATGAGCAAACAACACGCCTTCCGCCAGATGAGTACACGCATTCACTACCCGGGCCAACACAGCATGCATCTGATAATCAACGGTGAAGAAAAATCAAAAGTCGTTTTTGAACTGCTGCCCGAAAAGGAATAAACGCTAAATTGCTACCTTTTATAGAAAATTTGTCTATATTTACACAAATAGACTGTTTAAAAACCGTTTGAGATCAGCACACTTAATACTAAACACAGAAAAACAGTAGGCATATTCTTTTGTGACTACACAGTGTTTCACCCAATTAACCCCTAAAGACCCAGACACCCTGATGTTTTTTAAACGCCCCGATAACGAAAAAACAAACGAAAAAAAACATCCCTATTTTAGCGGGACGGTAGAGCTTATTGATGACATCCTGAAAGCGCATTTACTGCTCAACGCCAACATCGTCATGAACGAAACCGAAATCAAAACAGCCAGCACCATGCTGCTCGATGCCTCACCCGAAAAAGGTTTTATTACCCTGGACGCACTCTCGCCTTATGAAGCAAACAAAGGGCTCAAAGCCGGCAGCATTTTAACCATTGAGGGCTGTATCAATGGCACGCATTTTTCTTTTACATCCACCATCAAAAAAGTTTTGCAAGACGACGATGAAAACATGAGCTACCAATTAAGCTACCCTGAGAAACTCAACTCGGAACTGCAACGCGACGCCTACCGGGTGAACATCAGCGTTATCAAACAATTAAAAGTGGCTATTTACTCGCAAAAAGATAACAGCCCTATCACCGGTTATCTGCGTGACATTTCAAGCACTGGCTTTCGTGTGGAATTCAAAGGCAAACCCGAAAAACAATTCAGCTCACGGGATTCCATCAGCAAGTGCTCTATTCAGCTTCCAGACGAAATCCGAATCGACTGCCAGGCCAAAGTAATGCATGTGGGTTACAACCCCGATCTCGATATTTACAAACTGGGCTGTAAATTCACCGAGTTACCCGGTCATGGTCAACGTGCCATCAATCGTTTCATCAATAACATGCAACGCGAAATACGCCGCAAGGACCAAGGCGAAGATTTTGTTTAAACCCCGCCCTTTTTCACTCTCCGCAAAGCCCAAAAAACGTGTCAAACCTTAAAAAAGACCGAAAAACCCGCCGGCACAGCACACACTAAACCAGACGGTGCGTTCACCTTAGCATGTGGCTCGGTTTAAATATTGCTGGCGCTATGCTAGAGTTGCCGCCTTTGTAAACACACCCAACGTACCCTTTCTCACCCGCCCTTAGCTCAGTGGATAGAGCGTCCCCCTCCTAAGGGGAAGGTCTCAGGTTCAAATCCTGAAGGGCGGACCATTTAAAAAATGGTCACTTTTCAGGATTTCCTGCCTTGACGGCGCTTATGTGGCGCATAACGCTCGCGCGTTAAAAAACGCACCACAACGCCCTGAAGGGCGGACCATTTAAAAAATGGTCACTTTTCAGGATTTCCTGCCTTGACGGCGCTTATGTGGCGCATAACGCTCGCGCGTTAAAAAACGCACCACAACGCCCTGAAGGGCGAACCTTTAACGTTCAGAAAACCTCGGGGCAATATCATTGATCCATGCGCCAAAAACGCGTGCATTACTGAGCCATTCACGAAAATAAACTTTACTCTCCTGCGCTAATTTACAGCGAAATTCGACGTTATCGGCCAATTTTAAAATTGCATCGGCCAAGGACTCGGCGTTTGCGGGTGCCACGGTCAAAACGGGAGGGAAAGGCGTACTTTCAGGCACCGAAAGCAGTGCCTGAGTAATCACCGCGCGTCCAGCCGCCAGATACATATACAACTTAAAGGGCAGTACTCTCGCGGCTTTTTCAGCGCCGCCAAATACACCCAGACAAATATCAGCATTTGAAATTTCACACGCAATTTGCTCAAGAGAACACCACTCTCGTAGCCAAACAAATTGGGGCAGTTGATATTTTTCGACAAAAGCCTCCACCTCACCCGAAAGCTGCCCATCCCCAACAAAACGAAACGCAAACCTTTTATCCAAAGACAACAAACGAACAGCATCAAGCAGCACAGATATTCCATGCAAAGGGATTAATGTGCCGACAAACAACACCGTAATGACAGAATCTTTTTTTACTGATTCCACAGGCCCAATCGGGTTAAAGAATTTGTCATCAATAGCCAAAGGCAAGGACAACACTTTATCGGCGCTCAGACCAAACGACTCAATAAACATGGTTTTATTCGCCTGGGTATCAACAAGCACAACGGCGGCGGCTCGCAGAGAACGCGCCTCTATCCGTCGAACTAAGCCGGCGATAAAACCGTCTGACTGCGCTCCGCCCCTATCGCGGAACATGGAATCCCAAACTGAAATATACGCGTCTGCAATACAA
>DAIRVL010000170.1:0-5250 GCA_036802845.1 Pseudomonadales bacterium
CAGTCTGGTGGGCGGTGCCGATCAAGGCCTCTTCAGTATCACTGCCGGCGGCGTGTTAACGTTTGCTACGGCCCCGAACTTTGAGGTTTTTGCCGATGCCAACAGCGACGGCGTGTACGAAGTCCAAGTGCAGGCGAATGATGGCAATGGCGGTTTGACCACCCAAGCGATTGCGGTGACGGTGACCAATGTCAACGAAGCGCCGCTAAACACCGTACCCGCAGCGCAAGCGGTGGCTGAAGACAGCGCGCTGAATATCAGTGGACTCTCGGTCAACGACGTGGATGGAAATTTATCCACGGTGCAGTTGAGTGTGACCCAAGGCACGCTGAACGTGACGCTCAGTGGCGCGGCCAGCATCAGCAGCGGGAGTAATGGCAGCAGCACGCTGACCCTGTCTGGCAGTCAGACTGATATCAATGCCACCCTGACTTCGTTGAGTTATCAGGGTAATTTGAACTACAACGGTGCCGACACCTTGACGGTGTTGAGCACTGACAGCGGGGGTGTGCCGCTGAGTGACAGTGATCCCGTGGCCATTACCGTAACAGCGGTGAACGACGCCCCGGTGGGTTTACCGGTGATTAGCGGCACCGTGACCGAAAACCAAACGCTCACGGCAGACCTCAGCGGCATCAGTGATGTTGACGGTTTAGGTGCGTTCTCTTATCAATGGTTACGTAACGGGGTGGCCATTGCCGGCGCCACGAGCAACACGTACACCTTGGGCGATGCCGATGTAAACACCACTATCAGTGTGCGGGTGAGTTATACCGATGCGTATGGCACGGCAGAAGGGCCGCTCACATCGGCAGCTACAGCCGCAGTGGTGAATGTCAACGATGTACCAGTGTTCGGGGGTTCAAGCAGTGGTGTTGTGATTAAAAATGTATTGTCCAATGGCACTACCTTACTTGAGTCCATTGGTCGCTTGAGTATTGTTGATTTGGACGTGGGTGAAGCGAGTTTTCAGGCGAGCACAGTGAATGGTGTCTATGGGCAATTGACGATTACAGCCGCCGGCGACTGGATCTACCAAGCTGATAATGCCCAGTCAGAGATTCAACAACTGACAGAATTGCAAACGCTAACAGATACCTTAAGCGTAACGGCGTTTGATGGTACGACGCATACCGTCGTGATCACTATTCAGGGGTCAGTACTTGTACCGGTGGTAACGACTACGCCCATTCTTACAGCACCGGATGTGGTAAATAGCGCCGTATCAAACAGCGTAATCGATAAAAATGTATTGGCCCTGGGTGTTTCAGCCAGACAATACGATGAACAAGAGTTAATGGCACTGCCTTATGCAAACCGCATCAATACAGCGCTCGGTGCAATAATCAATGCTCCGTCAGGAGGATTTGTACTGGGTGATGGCGCTGAAACAGCAACGATGTCTGGCTCATCAATGAAAAATCCGCTCATGAAAAATAACCTGGCGGAATCGAAGTTTATCCAACTTAATAAGCTGGACATCAGCTGGTTTAAATCAAATGAGGCCTTGGATACGGTGTCTATGAGTTCGATTGTAAACAACCATGAGTTTGTTAACGAGCTTTATCAGTTGAATCGTGATCTTGATGATGCCTTCGATGAAGAACAACACCACAAAGATTTAAGCGCTGAAGTGTCGGCAGGGGTGTCCATCAGTTTAACCGCTGGAATAGTCAGCTGGTTATTACGCGGCGGTTCACTGCTGGCCAGTTTTATGTCGGTGGCACCTTTCTGGAAACAGCTTGATCCACTGCCAATTCTTGGTGCTGATGCGATCAAAAAGCGTGATGAGAAAAACTCAAGTGATACACCCAACAATGAAGACGATGAAAAAGACAAACAGATTGAAGATATTTTTGATGAGGACAAAGTGTGATTAATGCACGGAGCATAATACCCAGATTTTTCAGTTCGCCCTTGACTCGGCTCAGTTTTGGTTTGGTTGTGCTGACCATTTCGGTGATGTTTACCAGTGAGTTTATGGGTCTGGTGCCCGATGTTAAAAACTCAGAACTGAAAACGCGAAAAGTGATTGCCGAAATGCTGGCTGTGCAGCTTTCGATGGAAGTGCGAAATAATAAAAAAGAAACCCTGCAGAACATGCTTGAGTCTGTTCTGGAACGAAATAGCCAAGTTCGCTCGGTCGCGGTTCGTACAGAAACGGGGCAGATTATTGCCAATGCCGGCGAACATGAAAAACTCTGGACCTTAAAGCCCGGCGAACGATCCACGCCAACACAAATTCAAGTTGCCCTGTTTGATGGCGCAACACGTTGGGGCAACGTTGAATTGCAGTTTTATCCATTGGGTGCCAGCGGTAAGAACTTTACTTTTCAGGGATCATTTTTGTGGTTGATTGTCTTTATGGCCTTGAGTGGTTTTTTAGCCTACCGCTTTTTTTTACAACGCGCCTTGCGGGAATTAAATCCCGATGCGGTGATTCCTGAGCGCGTACGCAAAGCATTAGACACCCTGACAGAAGGCCTCTTATTGGTCGATAAAAATGACACCATCATTTTTTCCAATGAAGCGTTTGCGCGTAAAACCGGGTTGCAGCCGGAGCACCTGGTCGGCAAGGAAAGTAGCACGCTCGACTGGAAAGGTGATTTCACCGCCAGTACCGAAGGGCTTTTACCCTGGGTCGCTATGATGCAGGGTCAGCCCGCTCTGCAGGGTACGCGGGTGCAACTGACCACGGCCTTGAAAATTACCTATACCTTTAATGTTAATGTGTCACCGATTACGGCCGGTGATGACAGCGAGATTAAAGGCGTATTGATTACCTTTGACGATATCACCGAGCTTGAACTTAAAAATGAAGAATTGCGCGAGGCCTTCGACAAACTTGAAGAGCGCAAGCTTGAAATCATGCAGCAGAATCAGAGTTTGTTGCGTCTGGCTACCCGTGATTCGCTAACAGATACATTAAACAGGCGTGCCTTGTTTGAAAGTTTTGATGCCTTGTTTGCCGAAATCCAGCAAGAAGACGGGCACATGGCGTGTATCATGGTGGATATTGACCATTTCAAATCGGTGAACGATGTCTATGGCCATGCCGTGGGTGACGAGGCAATAAAATTTCTGGCCAATACACTCACGCAACTGTCCCGTTCGGGTGATTTGGTTGGCCGTATGGGCGGCGAAGAGTTTGTTGTTGTGGCACCTGGCGCCGATGTGAATGTTGCCATGGCCTTGGCTGAACAGATGCGCGTTATTGTTGCCGCGAGCGTTAATGAAAAATATCCCGACATGCCGAAAATTACCTCAAGTTTCGGGGTGGCCATGTTAAGCGCTAATATACCTAGTGCAAAAAAGTTGCTCGAACAATCGGATCAGGCACTGTATGTGGCTAAAAAAAGTGGCCGTAACAAGGTTGTGATCTGGTCAGATACAATGGTTGTAACAGAAAGCGCGCCGAGCACCGAGACAAGCGCTCACGAAAAAATAAAAACAGCTGAAACAATTGCCTCTAACGACGAACAATTCAGGCAGGACGCTCCACGTTCTATGACGAGCGTGCCAGCAGAACAGGTGCCCATAGAAAAAATAAGCTGCCCGCCTGATAAAGTCTTGTTGCTTGAGCGTATTCATCAAGCCATGAGTCGGGTGAAGCAATACCAAAACAAAATTGCTGTGCTCGTGCTGGATATCGATGCGCTGAAACGCGTGAGTGATACCTTGGGTACCTTGTCCGCAGAAAAATTTGCCAAAACCCTGATAGCGCGTATTAAAGAAACATTACAGGCGCCTGATGCCAAAACTGAAAAAAATACCGAGCCCTACACCGCGTTCAGTGTGACACGTCTCAACGGTAACGAAATTGTGATTCTGCTTGGCGAACTGGAACAGAGTGCGCTGATTACCAGTTTCTTGTACCGTATATTTGCGATGAATGATCGTTCTGTTTTACTGGAAGGGCATGAGTTTTATCTCAATATTCATATTGGGGTGAGTGTATTTCCTGGCAATGGGCAAACAGCAGATGAATTGCTCAGTAATGCCAGCATTGCCATGCAGGAAGCCAAACGTAAACCCGATAGAAACAACTTCCAGTTTTATTCTAACGATTTAAGCCAGCGGGCGAAAAAACTGATTCAGTTAGAGGCCGAATTGCATCGGGCTGTCGAGCGTGATGAATTGAGCGTTTATTACCAGCCCAGAGTCGAATTAAAAACCGGCACCATTTCGGGTATGGAAGCATTGGTACGGTGGAATCATCCCCAGATGGGTCTGGTGTCGCCGGATGAGTTTATTCCGTTGGCCGAACAAACCGGGCTCATTCACAACATAGGGCAGTGGTTGGTGCGTGCTGTGTGTCTTCAGATTAAATTCTGGCAGGAAATGGGTTTTGATATGACTGTATCCATTAATCTTTCGCCGGTCGAATTCAGAAATGCTGAACTTGCCGATGAGATCATAGCACTGGTACGTGAAATGAATGTGGTACCAGGAAAAATAGATTTTGAAATCAAGGAAACCGTGGTGATGCACAGTGTTGATGCCGCCCGAACGATTCTGGAAAAACTGCACCAGGCGGGATTCACTATGTCGCTGGATGATTTTGGTACCGGTTATTCGTCACTGAGTTACCTGAAAAATTTCCCGGTACGAAAAATAAAAATTGACAATATTTTTATCAAAGACTTTGTTAAAAGCGCCAATGATGCAGCGATTGTCAGCGCCTTGATTGCCATGAGTCACAGTCTGGATTTGCGTGTGGTCGCCGAAGGTGTCGAAACCGAAGAACAGTTGCGCTTTTTGCAAGACCTGCACTGTGATGAAGTGCAAGGCTATTTATTTGCAGGGGCCATGCCAACTGACAAGGCGACCAATTTATTGCTCGAACCCTCGGCGATACGCCGAATGATTATGGATTATCAAACCGATCAGATCTTGCCACTGGAAAGACAGCAGACACCGGTCGGCAAAAAACGGGTACGAGCGTAAGGTATTGCTTGTCAGGCTGTTAGTGGCGGTGAGCTTCTGTTAAGCGCCAATTATTAGCGATTTTCCAGCCAGTTATTTACGTCGTTAATATCTTTTTCGCTCAAAACTCCCGCGACCTGTTTGAGTTTTAATGAATCAAAGATATATTCAAAACGGGCGTTGGCATAATCACGTTTGACACTGAACAGCGCTTGCTGTGCCGTGAGTAAGTCAACAATAGTTCGTGTGCCTGTCTTGTAACCTATTTTACTGGCCTCATAAGCAGCTGTCGCAGAACGTATACTTTGTTTTTGCGCGGCGACT
>DAIRVL010000171.1:0-5188 GCA_036802845.1 Pseudomonadales bacterium
CGGGTACCTGTCTTGTAACCTATTTTGCTGGCCTCATAAGCGGCTGTCGCAGAACGTATACTTTGTTTTTGCGCGGCGACTCGCGCCACATCGGAACTTACCACCCGATAGAGATTGTTGGTTTTCTGGATAATATCACGTTCAATAAACTGGAATTCATCCTCCGCCTGCAACGATACCTGTTTTGACTGACGTCGCGATGCACTGACAGCGCCCCCTGCATACAGCGGTATTTCCACTTTTATGCCCACACTGTTCGATTCCATTTCACCCTGGGTTGTTGGTATATAACGATCGGAATTTTGATAGTTGCCGAACAAATCAACAGAGGGCAGGTGGGCGGCTGTTTTAGCCTGAAAATCACGACGTGCCGCACCTTTGTTAAGCAAAGCGGCTTTGAGCTGAGGGTTGTGATCCAATGCCATGGTTTTCCAACTATTAACATCGTTAGGCAGGGGTAGGGCCATAGGAATATCGGATTTTAAGGGTGCAATGGTTTCAACCGGCATGCCGGTTAAAGTGTTCAGGCTTTCGAGCGCAAGATCAAGCGCCTGTTCGGCAAGAATGAATTGTACCGAGCTGATATCAAATGCTGCACGTGCTTCTTGTACATCAGCTTCGGCCACCAGGCCGACATTAAAACGTTGTTCGGTTTGTTTGAGCTGCTGTTGAATGGCGGATTTTTCTGCACGCCTGAAGCGCCGGTTTTCTTCCGCGCTGAGCACACCAAAATAGACATCAACAACCCGCATGTAAAAATCGAGCTGGGCCTGAATAAATTCAGCGTCTTTTTGCTGGCTGATGAGCGCGCCTTTTTTATAGCTATACCAGCGATCCAGACGAAACAGCGGTTGCACCAGGTTGGCGCCGTAAGTAGTCAGCCCGTAGCTGTCTGTACCAAAGGTGTCAGACTCATAATGCTCACGTGAGGATTGTGCATTGAGTTTGAGTGTGGGTTTGAGACCGGCGCTGGCAAGAGGGCGGATTTCCCTGTTCGCGGTATGGGCATGCACTTTGGCCGCCCATTGCGGATCATTGGCTATGGCGTGCTGTAAGGTCGTGCTCAGATTCAAGAAGGTGCTGTTTTCACTGTGTGCCACACCAATACAGCTTAGGGCAATCAGACTCATGAGCTTGGTTTTTAATTTCATAAAAAATCATCAGTGAAGCGTATAAAAAAAGCGTCAGTACCTTGCATGTTTGTCGTGCGCATCGTTAGAGCGAATCGAAGGCAAAGGGTTCACCGTGTTCAAAGAGTGCACGCCAGGCGATAAAGTCGGTTTGGTCAGATTCCAGAATAAAAAAACCGGTTTCAAATCCGTCGGAGTTTTCTTTAACCCAGCGTACTTCGGCGACCAGATGAAACCGTTGTTTGTCAGCAAACTGAATGGCCATTTGCAATATGGCCTGCAAAGGCAAGGCTTGATCTAACTTCATGCGTAAACCGGTGGGCGATATATCAAGCGATCCACACAGTGAAATTTGTCCAATGGGGTCTTCGTCCGGGCTGGGTGCCAGTGTTTCAAGAAAAATAGACACCTCGTGCATAAGCCGATAGGTGTTGCGACGTTCCGGTGAGGTCTGATTCACGTGGTTCTCCTGAGAAATGCTATCCTTTGCAAGGCACCAAGACGTATTGTTGGATTATAGTTTCAGTATAATCTATATCCCTCGCAGCGAAGGGATTTGCAGGCGCTTCGTTGCTTGATGCGTGCTTATACGAGGCGACCTACTACATGAGACAGTGTGCGGTTAAAGTCTTCCCCTTGATTAATAACCTCCACCTCGCCGCAAATAATTTTTTCAAGCAATTCTTGTGTGCTGTATTCGGCTATGCGCAGTCCGCTTCGATCAACAAAAATCAATTTATTACTTGATGTCATTCTGACTGCAAGTTTTGCACGCACGCTGTCGTTGTCTGTGCGATGAATCGTAATCCAGGCACCCAGATTCAACATGGTCACCATAGATTTCGCCTGCTTGCGCAATTCTTCCCGCGTTTTATTTTCTTTCTGGTACTGTTCTTTGAGCGACCGGACCAAGAGAATTTTTTCCTGCAAGGCCTGTTGCTGTTCTTCATGTTGTTTGGCGGTTTTTTGCTGCGTTTCTTCGGCCTGTTTTAAGGTGATGAGCTCCTGTTGACGGGTAACAACGCGCCAGCAAAATTGCACGCTGGCATTAAAATGGCGGTTAAAAAATTCGCCCCGTTTAACCTTGGTCAAAAGCCCCGTGCTCAGTTGAAAGGCAACATCATCCACCGAGCGCATTGAGCGCAAACTTGTGTCAACACCGACAAAAAGCATGTGACCCAGAGCTGTTTCGTGGTGCGCCAGTTGCAATAATTGTTTGGGCATATGCTCGGCTTGATAGACAAAACAATCGCCGATCTGTAGTTGCGTGATTTTGTTTTTTAAATGCGCCGAAACGTTCAGATGGCTGTCGTTAAAATAGCGCCCTTTTTCAATTAATGGAGCCGCAATATAGTGCGCTATGTTTCCCTTAAACATATCTTGCTGGCAATGGATAATTGTATTTAATGCAAATTCAATCTCAGTTTTACCGCATTGTGCCTGCGTTAACAGGGATTGAATATCGTCGCTCAGGGTTTCAAATTTTGTAAATACTTTTTTTAAATGGGCCTCCGCTTGCACCGAAATAATCATCAGTCGGGTGAGTTGAGCGGCGCGTTTCCATAACATCATCTGCTCAGGCGACTGTTGTTTTTGTAATAAAATTCGTAACAAGACGTTGTGCCACGGGCCATGTAGAAATTCGATTAATACAGGTGGCAAGGACAGGTGCAAGCAGTTGGCATTGTACAGATCAGCAATTTGTAACTCGCTGTGATGCAGTTTCATACGCCCCACTTCGGCATCAATAACACGCCGAATGATTTTGGCGTTTTTTTCCTGCTCTTTTTGCCATTGCTGTTGAAGTGTATTACCAAGATGCACGAGCGCCGATGTATCGTCCGCTGAATGTTGAAGAATGTGTTGTGTGTTTTTTAGCACTAAGGCACAACGCTGTGTGCAATTTAATTCGCTGCATTCAGGCCACCATCCCATCAGCATCAAAGCGGTGGTATCAATCAGCGTTATAAGCGGTAACGAAAGGGACGAATCAAACAGGTTTTGTTGCAAAAACAAGCGTGCCACCACGGTTTTTAATGGCCACAATCCCTGCGCCACCGTGCGATCAAGCAGTGGGTCATTCATCATGCGTTTGAACAGTTGATCGACGAATACAAGTTTGCCCGCAGATGCCGGTGCCAAATTAGCTAAGAACACCTGCTTCGACTGCAATAACGTGAGCAGTGAGTGTTCCGCTGTCTGCAAATAGGTGGGTTCGCACTGAATCGCGCTCAACAAGGCGCACACCTGCGCATCCTCCACAACGTTGGCCGATGAGTCTGCCGGCATCTCGATGCAGCCTGCAGGTAACATGCAGAGCAGTTCACTGCATTTGCCCGCGCGTATGTGCTGCTGAAAAGCATCCAGGTCTTCGAGTATCATTCCGTTTGTCAATTAAAAAAGGGGCAGGCTGATGATGTTTATCTAACAGCCTGCTAAGTAGTATAGTGCATGCCCCTTGTTACTTCGTATTATACTGTGCAGTCATTGAGAATGAGGTGAGTCAAAGCCATGTCGACTGATGCAACTGACAAAAATGCCGGCAAAAATAAAATTGTGGATTTTAATCAATCCAAAGAAGCCCATGTATTTGAGCGCAAGGAACGTAAGTTAAAAACGCTAAAAAAAGCTTTTGCGGCGTATCTGGTGCCCGAGCCTGGCACAAAGAAACAGAAAGTTAAAAAGACCAAAAAATCAAAAAAGAAATAATAAATCATGCAAACAGCCAAGCAATCGGGCTGCTTGCATCGCTGCGCAAAGAAAAAACTTAAAACACCACATCCACGGCCAGACTGATTAAATCAGCGTGATCACCGGGGTCACTGAAAAACACACCCCATGAACCTTCATCCGGAATAATACGTTGCACTTCTACTTTAAAATCAGTTTGGCTATTAACGTCGTAACGCACACCGGCAGTATAGGATTTTTGCAAAAACAACTCGGTATTACCCGGTATGATCATGTCGTTCTGGGCGACCCAATACTGTTGAGGAATGCCTTGGGGTGCCGGGCCGGGTAAGGGGGTTCCCGCCGCAAGAATAAGTGGCTTGTGTGGGGATTGTGTGTCTGCATACGTAAAATGAGGCAAGAAATTGCCCATGCGATAAGCCAAGGTTACGTAATAGGCCAGCATATCCTGGAGCGACACTAACGATGAAGATGGATTGTTGACGATATCCTTTTTAATTACTTCGGCAATAAACAGTACATTATTACGTTCCATCTCAATGCCGGCGGAGGCAAAGGCCATATCAACATTTAGATTGATCGTGCCACTGCCAGCCGATTGTGAATAGTCGATATTCTCCGCGCCAGCGACGGTGAAATTCAGTTTGCCCGATTCAAAGGCCCCGATCAGCGATGCACCATAGGCACGTTCGACTTCTATATTACCCCCCAACACGTCAAAACCCGGGGCTGATCCCAAAAAGCCCTGCAGCATCCATTCGATGTTTTCGCTGTTATCAAAACGATAAATAAGATCAGTGCCGCTATATGTAGCCAAGGGCAGAACCGTGTAAACCTCTATTGGGTTACGAATCCAGGGATAACTGAAACCAATTTCCTGGACTTCACTGTACAAGGTGCCGGGAAAGCTCAGGCGACCAAAACGGGAGCTGAGCTGCTCCGAAATCTCGTAACTGATATACGCCCATTGCGCCGTGGCAGCATAAGCGTCAACGGTGCCTTTAGATAATAACAGTGTAGAAACATTTACACGGTCATTAATATCAGCCGCCACTTGTACGCCAAGCGTATTGTCAGCACCAAATTGTGCCGATTCAGTAATAATATCTGAGCCACTCAGAAATGAGTTTTTAATATCACCACTGATCAAACCGGCTGAGGCAAAACCACTGACAGTTATTTCGGCATGACTGGCGCTTGCCAGCACGGTGAGCGTGCTTGCCAGCAACCACGGATAAATTTTTTGTTTTGCCATAATACCTATCCTTTTAACCTGATTATTGAATATTTAAGCTGGTTTCTCTTGGATGATTTATCTAACACGCAAGATTACCTTCACTGAAGCATCCACGGTTGTCGCATCGATA
>DAIRVL010000172.1:0-5180 GCA_036802845.1 Pseudomonadales bacterium
TCCACACATTTGCGGCCTTCTTCAATGGCTTCAATGCCGCGATCAAATTCCAGCAAGCCAATGTGAGATAAACGAGGATTAAGCATAATATCGGGTGGATCGCCCGCCATACGGCTGCGGGTAATAAAATCCTGCGTGATATTGATGGACGCCGTCATGGTTTCGACAAGACTTGGGGTGCTGTTACTATTTTCATAGTCAGATGAAAAGAGCGACAAGGATGTTTTCTTGATTAATGAAGTAATGGTGTCTATGAGTTGTACTTCTTTGACGTTATTGCTGTTTTCAATATTGCCCGGCGCATGGTTTTGCAATTGACTGCGGTGGCCGACAAGATCGCCGTTAAGATTGACTGCGATAACAATGTCCGCACCCAGCGCCCGACACAGTGAAACCGGTACTGGATTAACCAGACCGCCATCAACCAGCCATTTTCCCTTGTGTTTGAACGGTGCAAACAAACCGGGCAGGGCAAAAGAAGCCCACATGGCATCTGTGACCAGGCCTTCATTAAACCAGATCTCGCGTCCTGTTTTTAATTCAGTGGCAACGGTTGCAAACGATTTTTTCAGCGATTGAATGTCCTGAGTCGTTGAACATACATACTCTTCAAAAAAGCTGTTCAGGCGTTTGCTGTCGATAAATCCACGGCTGCTCAAACTGAGCTCGAAGAATTGCAACATGCCCCAGTTGTTGAGTTTGGCAATGCCTTCTTCCAGGTGTTTAAGATGGTCATTGGCATAAGACGCCGCAACAATAGCACCGATGGAGCAGCCGCACACGATATCTGCATATATGCCGGCGTCTTCCAGTGCCCTGATAATGCCAATGTGCGCCCAGCCTCGGGCTGAACCACTTCCTAGTGCTAATCCGATTTTAAGTTTTCCAGGAGGATTTTTTGCAGTGCTCATGTCAGACCCGTGTTCATTATTCATAAGCAATGGAATGAAATTATCTTATAGCCGACGTAACGGGTGAATTGGCCAAGGAGCAAAGGGTGTTTTTGTCGAGAATTTCAACTTCCTTGCCGTCTGTTTTAATAAGATTTAATTGCTGAAAACGGGTAAAGGTGCGACTGACTGTTTCAACAGCCAGTCCGAGGTAGTTGCCTATATCGTTTCGTGACATGTTCAGGCGAAAATATTTACTGGAAAGCCCACGCAATTCATGACGGGTGCCGATATTAAGCAAAAATGATGCAATGCGTTCATCGGCAGGTTTTTTGCCCAGGAGCATAATGAGCTGTTGGTCCGATTGAATTTCCTTGCTCATCAATTGAAAAAAATGACGCTGGAGCGAAGGTATTTTGCTGGACAGTAATTCAAGCCGTTCAAACGGAATTTCACAAATCGCTGACGCTTCAAGTGCCTTGGCGGAATTACTGTGGCGATTGGTATTGATGCCATCCATGCCCAACACTTCGCCTGCCAGATAAAAACCGGTGATTTGTTCTTCGCCATCTTCCGCAACAGTGTAGGTTTTTAGTGTACCGGAGCGTACAGCGTAAACCGAACGAAAAGGCTCGCCGGCATCAAAAGCATGTTCACCTTTTTTCAGCGGGCGGCCACGCTTAATGATTTCATCTAGCTGAATAAGTTCATCTTTGCTGACAGCGATGGGGAGACAAATGGGATTAAGACTGCAATCCGAGCATGTCACGGCCATGGTTGAACCATGGGCACACGTCGATATTTTAGACATAAAGAATTCTCTGATTACTTAAGTTCAGCGATGGTACACGGTTAGGCTATTAGGGGAATTGTTTTGGTGTAAATAATAGTAGGCGTCCAAGGTGTTGTTTGGGGGTGGCCTATAAGCGGTTTAAGCATAATCGAAGGCAAATCAGGGAACAAGGCTCTTTTCAGGCAGTGAAAACACTTGTGTTTTGATGAAGCAATGAGAGGGTAATGGGTCGGGGGAAAAGGTATTAGAGTATGCGTGAGTAACGTTTTGACTCTTCGTTTGTTACGGTGTAAATGTCAAAGATCATGCAGATGCGACGAATTACCAATCTACCCAGAGAGGTGAGCTGTATCTGCGTAGTTGAAATTTCTATTAATCCTTCTTCTTCGCATTGTCTTAATTTAGTTAGCTCCTGACTAAAATAGTCCGCAAATGTAATGCTGTGTTTTTGCTCAATGCTCTTGATATTAATACCGTTATGACAAGTGATTTGATTAATAATATCTTGCCGCAGGAGATCATCGGCATTCAGAATATAACCCCGTTCAATAGGAAGGTGATTGCTCAACAGCGCTTCTTCATACAGCCGGATAGATTTGAAGTTCTGACTGTAGATATTGTCAATGTGACCAATAGCAGACACACCCATGCCCACAAGGTCGGCTTCACGGGCCACTGAATATCCCTGAAAATTCCGTTGCAATTGTCCTTGTTGTTGCGCTAAAACCAGGCTGTCGTCCTGTTTGGCGAAATGATCCATGCCAATATGTATATACCCGGCTTGCGTCAGTGTGTTGGCCGTATCACATAAAATTTCAAGTTTGTTATTGGCGCTGGGTAAGGCTTCTTCCTGGATTTGCCGTTGGGTTTTGAAACGATGGGGCAAGTGTGCGTAGTTAAAGAGCGAGATTCGATCTGGTTGCAAGCTCAGGATTTGGTCTATGGTTTTTTGATAAGTCTCCGGACTTTGGTAGGGAAGGCCGTAAATCAGATCAGTGCTGATGGAAGCAAAACCAAGATTGCGCGCCTGTTTGAACACCTCGGCGACCATGGCATAAGGCTGGATACGATTGATCGCTTGTTGTACTTTTTCGTTGAAATCTTGTACGCCCAGGCTGATGCGATTAAAGCCCAAGCCATGTATGAGACTGAGTGTATTAAGGTCGGCGTCTCTCGGATCAATTTCAATGGAGTACTCCCCGGCTTGATCATGTAGCAGGTTAAAATTCCGACCAATATGGTACATGAGCTCAGTCATTTCGGGATGGCTGAAAAATGTAGGTGTTCCTCCGCCCCAATGGAGTTGAACGACGGGGCGATTATGATCAAAAAGCGCGCCTTGTAATGACAGCTCGCGAATGAGCTGGTCAAGATAGTGCCTGCTTTTTTTGCGATCAGCCGTGACAATTTTATTGCAAGCGCAGTAATAACAAATGGTATTGCAAAACGGCAAATGGAGGTAAAGCGAGAGGGGGCGTTGTTTGTTATTGCTCCTGTGCGCTGCGTCGTGGTAGTCCTGCTCGCTGAGCTCTTCATGGAAGGCCATTGCCGTGGGATAAGACGTGTAACGCGGCCCGCTGCTGTTATTTTTTTCTATAAAGTCTTTATCCCAGACAGGGGCGAAAGTGCGTGTTTTTGTGTGTTTCATTGCATATATACTTTGAATTTGAGAGTAATGTACGAAACCGAACTTAGCGTCCGCTTCTACTAAGTTATAAGCTGAGTGGTAATTTACCAGACAGTTGAAATTCTACTGCGCGCCCTTGCGTCATAACATGACACGGATCAAATGAACGCTAGAAAGACCGGTTTATGTAAGGATCAAGTCTTTCATTTGGTCGCGATAGGCTTCGTGTTGCAGTTTGGAGAAGGGTATTGATGCCTATTGACAATAAGAGTATTTCGTCTGTAAATACCCTCCGCCTGAACCATTTTCAAAAGGAGTGATGGAAATTTGTTCAACTCGAATTCTCCGAGTGGTTTTGATAGTTTTGCTATTGCCACGTCTAGAATATTTGATTTTAGTGTGATGCTCGTGGCCGCTTATGCGGCATTCTTTGTTCGATTCCAGAATTTTAATCTGGATGCGCCCTATCAAGCCGTCGTTTTTATTGGCGGCCTATTGGTTTTTGTTGCCTGCTCCTCAACCGGTGTGTATGTATCCTGGCGCGGTCGTAACCGAAGTTTTTTGTTTGGCCGTTTATCATTAAGCTGGTTTCTCGCATTTTCAATTCTTTTTGGATTATTGGTATTTACCAAACAAAGCGATCATTTTTCGCGCACGTGGATTGCTTTGTGGATGCTCATCAGTTTGACCGGCGCCTTGGGCTTTCGAATTGTCGTGTATGCGATTTTAGGATTGGTGCGTGCACGAGGCTGGAATCAAAAACGGGTATTGATATTGGGTAATGGCCCTACAGCAAATAGTGTAATTAACCGGCTGCATAAAAGTGAATGGATAGGCTATAAGGTTGTTGGAGTTGTGCCAATGACTGAACGCTGTACCTCTACGGGATATCAAAATACACCGTGTTTAAATGAAATTGGTGATTTGGCGCGTTTTATTGATGAACATCAGATAAAGGAAGCCTGGATTTGCTTGCCCCTGTCCCAGGGGGAACGTATTCATCACTTGTTGAATGAGTTGCGCCATAGCACAGTCGATGTTCGGTATGCGCCGGATATGTCGGATCTGCGGCTGTTAAATCATAAGGTATCGGAAGTTGCGGGTATTTATACGTTGGATTTAAGTTGTGCCGGAATCGATGGCGTTAATCTGATTGTCAAAAAGGTTGAAGACGTTATTTTGGCGACGCTGATTTTAATAGCCATTTCACCACTTCTGGTTTTGATTAGTCTGGGCGTTAAGCTCAGCTCCCCTGGCCCGATATTATTTAAACAACATCGCCATGGTATAGATGGCAAACCTATTAAAGTTTACAAATTCCGAACGATGTATTTAGAAGAAAATGATGCATCAAGTTTTCTCTCCCAGGCAAGAAAATCTGATCCACGTGTTACACCCTTTGGTGCGTTCCTGAGAAAAACAAGTCTTGATGAGTTGCCACAGTTCTATAACGTATTACAAGGACGCATGTCCATTGTCGGTCCCAGACCTCATGCGCTGTCGCATAACGAATACTACAAAGAGTTGATTGCTTCTTATATGCAGCGCCACAAAGTCAAACCGGGTATTACAGGCTGGGCCCAAATTCATGGTTTAAGAGGCGAAACAGATACCGTAGATAAAATGGAAAAGCGTGTTGAATATGACCTGTTTTATATTGAGAACTGGTCAATTTGGCTGGATATTAAAATTGTATGTATGACAGTATTTCGAGGCTTTAATAACGAAAACGCGTATTAAAAAATAGGGGGTTTTAGTGCTGTCGCTGACAGGACGTGTTTATTTTTTGTCTGAAATGCCTACCCACAAAGCTGATTAATTTTTATAGTGCAATTGCAATATAGTGCAAATAAAAGACATAAAAAAAGCT
>DAIRVL010000173.1:0-1398 GCA_036802845.1 Pseudomonadales bacterium
CAGATAAAACAGCATGCCACTGCGACCCAACAGCAAACCCGCGACCACAGGAATAATATAAGTCCAACTAAAATGGGGATTAATAAATCCTCCGGAACGAAGATTCGTTAATACGAAGGTGATACACATAAGTATCAATAAAAAGTGTGAACTCACTTTCACATTTTTATAACGTGAGGTCAGGTACAAGTTAAAACTTGCGCCTACCACCCCACTTGTTAATACAATGGCATGGTAGTATATGCCGGCAATCCAGACGTAAATTACAAAGGGAATGCCTACTAACGCCATCGTAAGAGTCATTTGATTAATGAGCCTAAACTTCTGTCGATCTTTTTCCGGAACCTGATCGGTGATGCCCAGATCAATCAAGGCACTGTAACGTTTTTTAAGTGATTTTCTCATTTATCATTACAACAAAAGAATGGGATGGGAACGGGGAAAATGACACGAAGACTGTTTAAAAAAACATCCTGACAATGTTAACTCACTTGGCAATACCGTTTGGCAGGCTGTTAGCTCTTCAATGCAAGACATTCTTTTTTTGACTCTGTTCTCTCAAGAGAGTGATACGTTGTTTTATGTCAGAAATACGGTCGTCTTGAGGGGCCAGATGAATAAAATGCGCATATTCCTGAATCGCCGCAGTGGGGCACTCAAGCAGCTCATACAAAGTAGCGCGCAGGTAATAATCTTCGGGGTAATCGGGTGCGAATTTTATCGCCCTTGAGCAGGCAAGCAGTGCTTTGTCGTACAAATGTTTGTTCTTATAAATATCGACCAGATTACGCACCATTCTGGCAAGAAGCTCCCCAGCACTTACCGGCAGTAAATAGGAACGATGCATTCGGGCATATTTACCGTAGAGATGCCGAATGCGCTCCTCGCATTCACTCTCCTGAATAATTTTATGAAAATATGGATCGATTAGCACATCCTGTTCGCCCTGGATTTTCACCAGAAAATGTCCGGGGAAACCAACGCCGACTATATTCTGAATGCCCAGCCGTTTTGCTACACAAATATACAACAGCGCCAAGGTAATAGGGATTCCTTCGCCCGTTTGCAGCACAAGATCCAGAAAACTGTTGTCTGGATTGTAGTAATTATCATGATTACCCTTAAAACCTTTGACCTCTTTCATAAAAAAACAAAGTGACTGTGCGATATTTTCGGCCGACTCACTGGGCTTAATATAATTAGCCGCCTCCGTGGCCAAGGCATCTATTTGCGCTAATTGCTCAGTCATTACAAGAGGCCGTCCATTTTCGGCCGCAATTAACAAAGCCACCCAAGCAAGATCGGTCTGTTCATCGACCACCAAAGCATCAAGTATCTGTGTTGCGTGAAAAGCAGACAAGGCTGCGGCACCGTTCATTGTGTTGTCTCATCAAAGTG
>DAIRVL010000173.1:1498-5177 GCA_036802845.1 Pseudomonadales bacterium
ACGTCTTTAAGTTCAGCAATTTTTTCTGCGATAAAAGGCAAATAAAATGGCGCATTTTCCGTACCGCGATAAGGCATGGGCGTCAGATAAGGTGCATCGGTTTCTAATAAAATTTGTGTCATGGGCGTGTATCGAATAATTTCCCTGACATTTTCGGCTTTGTTAAAGGTGCAAATGCCATTAAAACCCAGTGAAAACCCTTCATCCAAACAGTAGTGCGCCAAGTCCATGCCCGACGTGAAACTGTGAATAACACCGCGCTTTTTCAAGTCTTTGCTAAAGTTCGATAAAATAGCTTTGGTGTCATCATCGGCATCGCGGGTGTGAATCACTACCGGCTTATTAAGGTCCACGGCCAATTGCAGTTGTTTTTCAAATACCTTGCACTGCGTTGTGCGTGCTGAGTGCTCATAATGATAATCCAGACCTATTTCACCCACGGCCAGCATTTTAGCAAGCCCCATACTTTCACGAATTTCGTCTTCGGTATCTTGAGTAAATTTATCGGCATCGTGAGGATGCACGCCCTGTGTACCATAAATCATCGGGTGATACTGAACCAGATCCCGAACTTTTTTCAGATTACCCGGCGAAACAGCAATGGTAATCATGCCTTCGATATTTACAGCCAAAGAGCGTGTGATTATTTCATCAAGCGATGAAGCTGTTAAAGAATCAAGATGGCAATGCGTATCTATCATTGCCTGCGAAAAAGTTGGAATATCCCGTTTTGTACTGCTCATAGATTTTACTTTCGAAGTTTCAAGTAATAGTTTTGCAAATTATACAAGGTCGCCAATCAAGACGGATTAATTTAAGCATGCGGGTGAACGTGGCCAGGATCTGCGCTTCCATGAGACAAAGAGGCACGATGCAAAGGGGCCTGCGCCAAATGCTCGTCCAGATGGCATTGATTATCCCCTATTCTACAGGCCTCCTCAGGCCACTCCAGTTCGATCGTCGAATGAAAAAAACCGTGACGAATAATAATTTCACTGATTATTTTTTTAATATCGGCATATTCGTCTGCATTCAAGGGGCGTGTTGTCACCAGATGGGCGGTCAGCACGTGCTGTTCACCATCCAAGGACCACACATGCACATGATGCGCACGCTCAATATTGGCGACCTTTTCAATATCCCGGGTGAGCAGACTTACATCACTTTCGTCTGGCACCGCCTGCAACAACAAATTAACGGTTTTTTTTAAATTTTTTACCGTTCCCCACAGAATATACAGCGTGATAAAAATCGCCAGGAAGGGGTCAAGAATTGGAATATCTTTAAACATCAAGACCAGAGCAACAAGCAAAATAGCAACCCAGCCCAAGACATCTTCCAATAAATGCAAACTGACCACACGGGCATTGATATTCTGACTTTTTGACAAACGCAGCACAGCAAAACCATTAACCGCAATACCTAAAATAGCCAGAAAGATCATGCCTTCTGCATGGCTGGATTGCGGATTCATCAGCCGTGGAATAGCTTCCGACAACACATACACCGCACTGATCAACAAGATGACAATATTGATCAGCGCACTGAGCAAGGTAAAACGTTTAAAGCCATAGGTATAACGCTGGGTACCAGCATTTTTTGTCAGATGCTGGAAATACCATGCCTGCCCCAAGGCAATGGAATCACCAAGGTCATGAATGGCATCGGCTAAAATCGCCGTACTGTTGGTCAGCAGACCACCTATCAGCTCAATCACGGTAAACAGGACGTTTAAAAAAAAGGCCAGTTTGATATTGCCTGTCAGGTTCGCGTGATCGTGGTGGTGGTGTGAATGAGCAGAGTGCGTATCAGACATAGAATAACTTCAGCGCATCAGCGCAATAATCGGTTTAATCAGGATTTAACGCGCGCCAACGCGGCCAACCATCCCTCATACAAGGCATCTCGCGTCAGCGCCGGCATGGTAGGATAGTAACGCACTCCCGTCTGTCTTAACATCGTCACCTCATCAAGCGACGTATATATTCCCGCGCCCAGACCCGCCAGACAGGCAACCCCCAAAGAGGTGCTTTCGTTCAAGTGCGGGGTATCAACCTCAACAGCAAGAATATCCGCCAGAAATTGCACAAACCATTTATTCGTTATCATGCCGCCATCAACTCTGAGGACGTGTGAAAGCTGCGCACCGTCTTTAATCATCGCATCGAGCAGATCCTTGGTTTGATAGGCAACCGATTGCAAACTGGCGGTCACGATATCCCCAATACTGCTATCACGGGTCAAACCCAGCAAGGCACCACGCGCATCCGGATCCCAATGGGGTGCGCCCAAGCCAGTAAACGCTGGCACCATATACACCCCGCGACTTCCGCCGTGACGTAGCGCCCACTGTTCACTTTCATCGGCCGATGAAATCAGTTTTAAGCCATCACGTAACCACTGGATAACGGCTCCGGCAATAAAAATACTGCCTTCCAGGGCATAGCTGGCATGACCATTAATCTGGTAGGCAAGCGTAGTCAGCAGTTGATGATTGGAGTGAAGGGCCTTTTCGCCACTATTTAACATCAGGAAACAGCCGGTGCCATAAGTACTTTTGGCCATGCCTGCGCGCACACAACCCTGACCAATCAGCGCGGCCTGTTGGTCACCCGCGATACCTCGAATTGGAATTTCATGACCAAATAAATCATGGCGCGTTTGACCAAAATCATCACAGCTATTTTTTACCTGAGGCAAGAGTGACGCGGGAATATCAAACAACGCCAACAAATCAGGATCCCAGCTCAGGCTGTGAATATTAAACAACAAAGTCCGCGAGGCATTGGTCGCATCGGTCATATGTGAACGCCCCCCCGTTAAGTGCCACAACAAAAAACTGTCGACGGTGCCAAAGGCAAGCTGCCCGCTTTGTGCCAATTCACGCGCACCCTCAACGTGATCAAGCAGCCAAACCAGCTTTGTTGCCGAAAAATAAGGGTCCAAGAGCAAACCGGTTTTGGCTTGCACCCACGCTTCCTTGCCTGTTGATTTTAACGACTCGCAGTAGCTGGCAGTGCGTCTATCCTGCCACACAATCGCGCGATGAAGTGCTTTCCCGGTAGTTCTATTCCAAAGAAGGCTTGTTTCGCGCTGATTGGTAATACCTAAGGCGGTGATATGGTGTGCGGGAATTGCAGATTCGTGGATAACAGCCCGACAGGTGCTTAATACACCGGCCCAGATTTCGTCTGGCTCATGTTCCACCCAGCCGTCAGCCGGATAATACTGGGTTAACTCGCGCTGAACCGTTTTAATCACACGGCCCGACGCATCAAAAAGTGTAGCGCGAGAACTGGTGGTGCCCTGATCAATCGTCAGCAGATATTGCATCGCAAATGCCCATCCTTGGCTTTATTGGTTGGCACCCACTCACTGAGCGGTCGTGGGAAAGAGGCACTTTTTATAAATCGCCGGTGCTCGACATGCCTCAGGCTTCCGGGATCAGCAGAACCTTGCCCACCCGCAGCTGATCGTCACGAATATCGTTTACACGCTTCAAATTTAACATACTAATCCGATAGCGGCTGGCGATGGTTGACAAGGTATCACCCTGAGAAACGACGTGTTTTTCGACGTTTTTCCCTGCGTAACGTTTTTCATTTTTCATGGCGTAATACGTGCCAGGAATGGGGTTGTTTTCACAATCCAACATCCCGATTTGTGCGGGGCCTTGGTC
>DAIRVL010000174.1:0-5074 GCA_036802845.1 Pseudomonadales bacterium
ACAGCAATACTAACGGCATCGGTGATGCGTGTGAAAGTAGTGGTCCGATGGACAGCGATATGGATGGAGTAGCCGACAGCGTTGACAACTGTCCGACTGTAGCCAACCCTGATCAGGCCGACAGTAATGCTAACGGCATCGGTGATGCGTGTGAAGGCAGTGGTCCGATGGACAGTGATATGGACGGAATAGCCGACAACGTCGATAACTGTCTTAACACGCCCAATCCAGATCAGGCTGATGTTAATGCCAATGGTGTGGGTGATGCCTGTGAAATGCTTGTGACCGATACCGATAACGATGGCGTACTCGACGATCGTGATGCCTTTATTAATAACGCCGCCGAGCAATTCGATAGCGATGGTGATAGTGTCGGTGACAACAGTGACAACTGTCCTTATGTGAGCAATGTCAGCCAGGATGCTGCCGCGTGCGATGGTACAGGCGTGCCCACTATGGCCGGACGCTACAAATTTGCCTGGATTGCAGATAGTGCAGCGGTGGAATTAAATACCACCGGTGATGCGTGTGTGGTGCTTGCGCAAACTACGGGTAATGCGCTGATGAACTTTAAACAGATGGGTAATCAGCTGCTGGCAGAGTCTGACGGTGATGGACCGATGCATGGTTCCATTGATGCAAGCGGTAATTTTAGTGTGACCAATCAGGCGGGTTCATTCACACTCACGGGTAACTTCAGTGGCGGAGTGATTTCTGCGGGAACTTATCAAAACATCAACAGTCACCCCAATTCCGTGACGTGCACCGATTTTGGGACTTTTACTGGAGCGCAGCCTGTTGCAGTGACAGAAAGCACCGTAGGTCCCAGCGGTCTAGCCTGGTTCGAAGGTTATAGTTATTGGGATACGCAAAGCAACATGCAGGTGTCGGAATATGAATACGGTGTTATTCAGGATAATGTCGCTGAGGTGCTGAATAAGTGGGACAGCAGTTTGACAACACCTGCCTGGGTCGATGTGTCTGCTACTGCCTACAACAAAAAACGTTATCTGACGAGTACGGGCATACAGCAGGCGGATGAGCTGTTTATGATCACGGGTTATGACGTCACCACGGGAGAGGCCATTGCCAAACCCACAGATAATACCCAAGGAGGTATCGCCGTTGATTATGAAACCGGTCATGTGGAACTTATGGAGTTCGATGTCAGTGGTTTGATGATGGCGGATTTCCTGGATGACAGCTACCGACAAGGTCTGGCGTCTAACGCGGTCTTTAGCAGTGGAGCCAAAGCCTATGCTGCGACGTTTACCTTGCAGGCGGATACCTACAGTTTTTCCTGTGACAACGACTGGAATGCCTATGTGTTAGCCACCTACCAGTGTGCCAATGTCGTAGCCGTAGACTGGCAAGAACTGGATGCCAATCCAAACAATGGTACCGAGCCTGTTGCGGCTACGTCATTGGATCAAGTCATTTCCACGCCGTCTGAACTCAGTGGCACACCCATTGATGCCGTTAAAATGCGTGGTTTGTGGGTCGGCCGTGGTTGGGATGCTAATGGTCAGTTTGAAGTGAAAGCCTATTTATTCTCAGACAATGGCAATGAAACCGGTGCCAATCCAGGCGTTGTTTATGTTAAAGCCTATAATTGGAACAATTTCTATGTCATGGCGACGGGCAATGCGGTTATTACCACTGTAGGTTCTTCTCCCGTGATTGAGTGGACGGTGCCCCAGCAAGTAGCGCAGGTGATCGAAATGGATAAAGATCAAAAGGATCAATTCATTACGGTAGAATCAACTGTTGAAAGCTCGCCTGTGGTACGTCATGGTAAGAAGGGCTTGGCCATGAGTCAGGAAAATATCAATCTGATGTTTAATAATGTGGCCAAAAGCGATATTACGACCGCATTTAGTTTCTGAGAAAAGCGATAGTTGATGCAGTAAAAAACCTTTAAAAAAGCCCCGGCGAGAGCGTCTCGCTGGGGCTTTTTTGTTTTGTTTAACTTGACCGTGTTTAGCTAATTCGCGGGTATGACTTAAGCCTTACCGAGGGTGAAAGGCTTTAATTAATTGGAGCGCGCAAGTCTTCTCGAATAGAGCGAGCAGTAGGCAGCGTCAGTTAACGGACAAGATCACCTGGCAAAGGTGGCACCCGGTTGGCGGCTAAAAAAGTGAAGGGTATACAGAAGGATGTAAAAAAGTGCGCTTAAAGTGAAGCGAGTTGATTGCGCGTGGATTTTATGAGCGATTCATAAGAATCCGTGTCGCATTGCAGTAATTGCAAGATTTTAGTCTGCAAATCGTCGGGTAGATCCTTGTGTTCATCGGCGCTGCTATTGATCACTTGATGCGCCGTATGCAGTACCACTAAAAGTCCTAAAAAGGCCTGGTCGTGTTTTGAGCTTTTTTCTAAAGCACTCTGTAGACGATGGTGATAAAAAACAGCCTTACATATATGTTCAGGTAACAGCCATTTACTGCAGAGGTAATAGCCTACGATGGCGTGATTGAGTTTGTATGTCTTATCTTCCAATGCGGTGGCATTTGGTTCGCTGTCCAGAGCACTTTGACCAATTGTTGTAAGGTAGTTGTCAAAGTTCAACATCAAAAGAGGAATGCCGGCATTGTGGAATAAACCAAAGGTATAGGCTTCTTCAGCATCAACACTTTTGGTTTTTTTGGCAATCAATGCACAGGTATTGGCTATTTTAAATGAATCTTGCCAGAACGAATCAAAATTCAAACCATTGCTGAGTTTTTGACGTAATGAAACATCGCGAACCAGAGCAATCGTGCGCGATAAACCCAACATAGAAATAGCCTGCTGAATTGATCCGATAGGACGTCGACTGCCGAAGACTGGACTGTTGGCCGTTTTGAGTACCTCAGCAGAAATCCCGATATCGCTGCAAATTAAATCAGCGACCGATGCAAAATTACACTCCTTCTTTTTGGCTTCTTTGTTAATGGCAATAAGAAGCTCGGGTTGGGGTGGAATTTCAATTTTCTCTACGAGTTTGTCAGCCGTTATTAGAGCAGATTCGTTCACTTGAGTTAATGCCTGTTAAATGGAATGACTCATTTTATTTGAGAAATAAAAACAAAATTTATGCAGCGCTTCGTATAGCTAAGTGTAGTATTGAATTGATTTTTTTGGCGTTAAATTAGCGTGTATTTGATCTGTTTTCTGTGTTGTTTTATGAAGTGTCTGTGTTGGTGTGTGCACATAATAAACCTGCTCCACGTGAAGGCTCATAAATAAAAAATCCAGTGTTCCCGGCAAGAAGACGCTGGATTTATATTGTTGAGGTGGCAAGAATTAATGCTTGACGGCGGGCTTTGGCTGCGTTTTTTCTGCGTCCATCCGAACCGGTGTTACGGGTATGGCTTGTGTTGGTTCTGACTCATTTTTGGTGCTGGTTTTTGTTTCGACGTTCTGAGGTTCGCCTTTTGTCAGGCAGGTTTTTACGCTTTTTGTTTCGGCAAAATCGGCTTCGAGTGTTGCAATGATTTCAGTGCGTTTTTTAATTTCTGCTTGTAAGGCATCAATTTCTTTTTTAAGAAGTATGATCTGGTCAGTGATGTTTTCTTCTTTGGTTTGCGCTTCTTTGATCAAATCACTGATCACGACATTCATTGATTCTAATGTGGTTTTAGCAACGATAATTTTGACATCACCATCGATATGAGACAGTTTGCGTAACAATTTGATGGCATCATCAATGCTGTAGTTTGTTTTGAGTTTCTGTGCAGTAAAAATAGGTTGCGAGCTCAACTGATCACGATAAATTTCGTCCTCGCCGAAATTAATATTACCTGCGGCGGCGTTTTTGGCAGCTGAAGATGCTTGATCTGATGTAGGTCGTTCTTTTGAGAAAAAGCCCATGTTTCCCCCTTCTGTATAAGTGATTAATAAACTCGTAAAGAGTCTGGTTATTTAAAAGTATATTAGACAATTGCAATTTCAGTCGTAATTGTTTTATTCCACAGGAATGGGTGCAGTAAAAAAGGGTGTCGTGCTTAACTCTGTGACACGTTTTAATAAATATTTTTTGCGAAAACTGAGTTCCCATTCGTGGCCGCCCAGATTTCGCCACAAATGGGCGGCACGAATACCGGCAAGTAAAGTGGCGCATATTTTTTCTCTTTGCCCCAGGGGCGCGAGTAAAGATGGATCACCACGTACAATGACACGGTATTTGGACGTGCCAGCAGTATCAATGTATAAACTGGCTAATTTGGAAATAACGCTGTGGCTGGTGACGGAATCAAAAAGTGTCAAATAGCGTGTGTAATGATCAAGCCGTGACTTGATCAGTTGATGCATTTTTTGTTGGCGGGCGATGATGCGTTCAAGACGCATCATCGCTTTTGAATAACGTAACAGTTGAGCGGTTGAATGCTCGTTTGGATAGAGCAGCACCTGTTGCAGTGCATCGAGTCCCAAACGTGTTTGTTGTGAGCCGCAATAGATGTCGGTGATAGATTCGGGTGATGTTTGAAAAATGCTGTTGATGGATTCGAGAAAGCTTTCTTCAGGTGCCCGCCCCTGCGTTGATAAAATATCTACCAATGTGGCGGCTTGGAAAATACCCGCCAGGGCAATGGTTCTATCGAGGTCGTCTTGCTTGCTCATGGTTAAACTCGATGTTCTCGTTTTTATGAGGTAACGAATAAACGAGAACTTTTTCATTAACAAAGTGAGGATCGTTGTTTTTAGTATAGGGTAGTTAAGATCGTACTTTATGAAAGGATTGATATTTTGGTAATGCTATGTAATCTTTTTGTTATTTTTTTATGGTCACGCAGCTTATTGTGTAGATTCAATCACCCCGCCGCCCAAACACGTATTGCCATCGTAAAATACAACGTATTGCCCTGGGGTTACTGCTCTTTGTTTTTCAATAAAATGTACACTGTATCGACCTTCCATAGAATGTGAATTGAGCACACAGGCCTGATCAGTTTGCCGATAGCGGGTTTTGGCGTGACAACTCAACGGTAAGCGCGGCGCTTTTTCTGAAATCCACGTGACTTGATTACATACCAGTGATTCAGAAAAAAGCAGGGGGTGATTATTTCCCTGTGCCACGATTAATTGGTTTGTA
>DAIRVL010000175.1:0-5063 GCA_036802845.1 Pseudomonadales bacterium
CTTATGTACCGGCCGGGGCAAAAGAAACCGACACAGAAACAGCGCTCACCCTTGTTTATGCGTTTTAATCCATTGTTTTGCTGATTTGACGGGCAGTATATCTGCCCGCTATTCAGGGAATGTCTTGCTCGGTTAGTTAGATTTATTTCCATCTTTTGGTTTGTCGGCATCAAAAATAAGCAAGAGCGGGGGAATAATAAAATAGGTTGCGGTTAAGGCAAAGGCGACGGTTAAGGAAATCAGCAGCCCCATGTCTTTGGTGGGTTTAAAGGCTGAGCCGTACAGCATTGAAAATCCAAGCACCAGAATGACCGAGGTGACGAGCAATGCCAGACCCACCGTGCGGAAGGAGTAATGAATCGCGTCACGGGTGTTCATGTGTAACTCCCTTTTGGCGCGCAGGTATTTGCTTAAAAAGTGGATGGTGTTGTCGACAATAATACCCAAGGCAATAACCAATACGGCACCACCGGACATGCCTAAATCACCGACAAGAATTGCCCACGCACCAAAGGCCATCATCAAGGGCAACACATTGGGTATCAAACTTAGCAGGCCTAATTTAATACTCCGCAAGGTAATCAGTAAGGAGATGGAAATCAGAAATAAGGCCAGAAATGAACCATTGATGGTGCTGATGATATTGCGTTTAGCAATGTAGGCAAACATGACCGCCTCACCAATTGCGGGTGAAACGTGTATGTTGGGCGTGTTTTCTTTGGCCCATTTTTCTGCACGTTCGGTGAGTTCAATAATCTCGCCGGTTTTGGTATTTTCAAGAAAAATAGACAGGCGCGAGTTGCTGCGATCATTATTGATGCTGTTGGATATTTCCCGCCCCATGGGCAGCGACATTTCATACATCAACAGATATTGCGAGGCGAGCTTGCGTGATTCGGGCGCAGTGTAAAATGCGTTGTCGTTGTTGTGCATGGTTTTATTCAGTTCGAAAATAATGGAATCATAACTGCCTACGTATTGCACTTTGGGTTGGGTCAGTAACCATTGGCGGAATTTGGCCAGGTCACGCAAATACGCCGGGTTGTTAATGCCACCTTCTTCCCCTGAGCCGATGTCATAGTCAAAGGCAAAAAGACCTACCATGTTTTTCATTAAAAAATCATTGGTGCGGCGGAACTCAATGGTTTTATCGAAATATTCTAAAAACATGTCATTGAATTCAATTCGGGGTATTTGTGAAGACAGTGCAATAATAAAGGCCAGCGTCACACCAAAAACAGCCTTATAATTTTTTGTCACGTATGCACCAAAACGTTCCATCGCCGGTGTTTCATCGTCGAGCATTTTGCGTGCTTTCATCGGCATCAGACTCAGGAAGGCGGGTAAAAATAATATCGATAGGAAGTAAGCGGCCACAACACCAATGGATACTTCGTTGCCCATGTCTCTGAAGGGGGGGGATTCATTAAAATTAAGGCTTAAAAATCCGATAAACGTGGTAAAACTGGTTAAAAAAACCGGTGAATGGTTGATGCGTAGAGTTTCCAGAATAGCTTCGTCTTTGGTTTTGCCGTGTCCCATCATATGAAACATGGACATGATTATATGAATGCTGTCTGCCACGCCTACGGTAAGAATAACAATAGGAGCCATGGCGGTAACATTGGTCATGGTAATGCCCAGTGCAACCGTACCGCCCACCGCAATAATGACTGAAAAAATGACTACAAACATGGTGGCCAGCATGCCAGCTACCGAACGCAGAAAAACAATCATGAAAATAATCATTAAACCGATCATTAAAGGTAACAAGGCCAAGGCATCTTTTAACATGGCCTGTGAAAAGGCCTTGTTTACGTAGACGCCACCGGTTTTGTAAAAGGTTACGTTCGGATGTTCCGCTTTCATGTCGGCAATCATCTTGTCAATGTAATCCATAACCTCCTGGCGTTTTTCTGGCGCGCCCTCGCCATCGCTGATATTCAGGGTAATAACAACGGCCGCGATGGAGCCATCACGCGCAACCAGTAAATCTCTCAGAACATCATTGTGGCTGGCATATTGACGTAAGTTCTCAATGCTTTCGTCACTTAAGCTTTTGGCATTGTCATAGGTATTGGCGACTGATAAATCATCCCCATTTACTTGCGTACGCTGAAAATTTTGCAGTGAGTCAACGCGCTGGGAATGGGGTATTTCCCACGATTTATTGGTAAAGTCCTCAAGCAGGGTGAGGTTGTCACGTGTGTAAATATTTTTGTTGTTGGGTGCAATGGCAATGTAGGCGTTTTGTGTTTGGCCGTAAGTATTTTTGAATTTATTTAAGGCCACCAGCTGTGGGTTGGTTTCGGAAAAAAATACATTCAAATCATCGGTGGCTTTGATGTTGCGAATCTCAAAACCAAACAAGATTGTAATCAGCAGTGTGGCAATAACGATCAGCCAGCGATGGCGTAATACAAAGGGGCCGAGAGGAAAATTGTTCATGGAGGCGAGATCCTGTCTACTGATAAAGCGGGTTTTTTGTATTTTTTGTTGGTGAGCGGGATTGATGTATTAATACAGGCATCAAAAGCCTGTGTTGAAACGCACTCCGACACCGTGAGTGCTACGTGTTGGCTTTAGCCTTTTGTTTTGAGCTGTCACGGGCTGGAATACTAACCAGCCCTTGATGCTTTGTCGAGTTGAGATTCTAAACGGAGACGGAGCTGTGATGATGTCCTCTTGTAGGCGGGTTTAAAAACCGGGATAGTTATATTTTTTATTGATCAGACAGACAAACAAATGTACGCGCAAAATCATCAGTGCACCCCCTGGTTTTTTTATAACACGATGAAGAAAAATATTTACCGCTATTAAATAGCATGGACTGGATGATAGAAACGCAAATCCGTTTGATGGGCGAGAACGTTTTCAAACGTAATTACGACAAATAATCTGTTTGAAACATGGTGCAATTCCAGTTGCCGCAAACCAGCAGGATGGGTATCGTGTAGGGACTTTCCCGTGTTGATATGACAGTTGAAAATCATGACGAAACAATCGGATCCAAACAAGCTGGAGCGCATTCTCGCTGAACAGCGCGCCTACAATGCCAAACGTGAAAAGGGTTACAGGGAGCAGGCCTTAAAGTTGTACCCGTGGATTTGCGGACGCTGCACGCGTGAATTTACCCACGCCACCGTGCGCGGTTTGACGGTGCATCATGTTGATCACAACCATGATAACAACCCGACTGATGGCAGTAACTGGGAGTTGCTGTGTCTGTATTGCCATGATGAAGAACACTCAAAATTCGTGAACTTTATTCGTTATGGCAACAGCGCCGATTCAGACCTCGCGCCGGCCACGCATAATCCCTTTGCTGATCTGAAAGCAAAAATAGAACAACAAAAAAACAAATGAACTCGCGCATTGCCGTTGTACAAAACACTGCAGGCAGTGACATAAGCGCAAATCGCGCCCAGCTTGCCCAACTCGTTGCTGAGGCGGCCCACACCGGTGCTCGTGTGATTGTGTTGCCTGAAATGTGTTTGTGCATGGACGGGGCGCAGTATGCGATGCTCGCCGCCGACCCTTTTACACTCAGCTGGTTTGCGGCACTCTCGGCTGAACACGGGGTATTTTTGGTGGTGGGTGCGGTGCCGCAAATGTCACCGGACGGTGATCCCCGGCTGCGCTCGGCTTTGCTGGTATTTAACGAACAAGGTCAGCAGGTGGCCCGTTACGATAAAATCCATTTGTTTGACGTAAGTGTGGGTGATGCACAGGGCCGTTATGCCGAGTCGGAACGTTTTTCGCCGGGCAGCACGCCGGTGGTCGTTGACACACCACTGGGATGTTTAGGTTTATCTATTTGTTATGACCTGCGTTTTCCTGAACATTTTCAAGCGCTGCGTGATGCGGGCGCCGAGATTATCGTCGTGCCTGCCGCCTTTACCTACACCACGGGTGCTGCGCACTGGCAAATTCTGTTGCGCGCCCGTGCCATTGAACAGCAATGTTATGTTGTGGCTGCCAACCAATGTGGCTGGCACGATTCTAAACGCCAAACCTGGGGCCACTCACAGATCATTGATCCCTGGGGCAGCGTGCTGGCGGAATTGGCACATGACATCGGCGTGGCCAGCGCCGACATCGAGCCGGAACGTATTCACAGTGTTCGCCAGCGCATGCCCTTAAGACCTGCTCGAAAGCGCTGAGTCCCTAAGAATAAGCTTGTTTTCTGCGCCACACCGCATAACAGGGGTAAGAATAACGGCGTAAACGAACGCACGTATAATTTGAATTTACTCTACAATTTCGCAGGGGCATAACATGAAATACGTATGGATAGGGATATTTGCAGCAGGACTGATTTGGTCGGGCATGAATCCAAAAGATTTATTAACCTGGTTTCTTGAAGTCGTACCCGCGATGGTTGGCGGGATTTTGCTCCTTGTATTTTACAAAAGTTTCAGATTTACGCCGTTGTTGTATGTCTTGATTTTGTTGCACTGCCTTGTTCTGATGATTGGCGGACACTATACCTATGCCGAAGTGCCGTTTTTCGATGCCCTGTCAGATAGAAATAATTACGATAAAGTCGGGCACTTTTTTCAAGGTTTTGTGCCTGCATTGTTGGCCAGAGAAATCCTGATAAGAAAAAATATTGTTAACGGCAAGGTTTGGCTGAAGGTGTTTATTGTTTCAATTTGTCTGGCATTTAGTGCGTTTTATGAACTCATTGAATGGTGGGTGGCATTGGCAAGTGGTGAGGATGCTGAAGCCTTCCTGGGAACTCAGGGTTATATCTGGGACACCCAATCAGATATGGCCTTTGCTCTTGTGGGGGCCTTGTCATCGATTATTTTTCTTTCTCAATGGCATGATAAGCAATTACAAAAAATGTGCGCGTTTAAACCTGACTAATAGCCTGCTAAGTACTGGGTGTGGAAAATGCAGAATTCTCCGACAGTGATGATGTAGATGCGGCGAAGTATTTTTCTTCTGATGTGCGTTGCTGTGTGTGTTTCGTGAGTTATGCCTTTTTTTGATGGCTTCAGTTATTGCTTGGAGAGGTCATGATGGGTGGCAGTGGCGGCACTTTTAGTGCCATGCGG
>DAIRVL010000176.1:0-5049 GCA_036802845.1 Pseudomonadales bacterium
AAAGTCAGCGCCCGTACCGCCTTCTTTTTCGGGCACATCAACGCCCAATAAACCTGCTGCACCGAGTTTGTTCCAAATGGATCGAGGGCTCATGTGGTCCTTTTCCCATTGGGTGTAGTAGGGCATGACCTCTTCGTTGAGAAACTTGCGTACAGTTGTGCGAAAAAACTGTAGTTCTTCGTTATTTGGATCGTAGGTGGCAGTTAGTGTCATCGATTTTCCTTGTTTTATATGGCAGGTGGTATAGCGGGTACTTAAAAATTCAGGCTGATGCTGGTTGCCTTTCGATTGGCATAGCGAAGGTAGATATCGGGAAATTTATCGGCATATTTTTTAATCCATTCTTCGGCCGCTTCATCGCTGTTGAGACTGCGCCCTTCTTTTTTGAGGATGTATTGCCTGTAGCTTTCGATATGGCAAATTTGTTCAACCATTCGGGCGGTAAAATTTTCTTCACTGTTATGAAACTGAATGCCAATAGTGAAATTTTTGCCTATTTTTCTGCACCAGACCACTTCGCCTTTGAATTTGAAATGGCTGGAAATACTTGGCACAGTGATGGACACCATTTTCCCCACGGGAATGGATTGTTCGGCAATAAAAGAAAGCCCCCCTTCGCTGATGTTAAGGGAGTGGTGTGGATGCGACTGGGCATCTGTTTCGATATGCACGTTCAACGGAATATCCGATGCGTGCCGAATAAAATTGCGCATATTTTTGCGTCCTGCCTGGCAGATAACATAAGCAAGAGAGCGTCATGGCCTCTTAGTCGCAGTGTAGTGTATTGTGCCTGATTCGGTAGCGCCAATGGCTCTGTTTGCGCCGTCTGACACGGATTTTTCGTTTTTTTCTTGTATTTCTTTTTATTACTACCTATTTATACAGATCAATACGGCCCGGATTAAGGCTTTGTTTTGCAAAACGTGGCTGGACTTATGGCCGTGTTCCTTATAGCGTGGCCACAGTTTTGACGCATACCATTTTGATTGACGTTTATTTTTTACTTAGGGGATTCACAACGTAATGAGTGCAAAACCTTCCATGCATGAACAGAACAAGGCGCCTGTGGCGAATTTTGAACCTTATGCCGGGTTTAAACATGTGCGAACCGAAAAAATCAATTCGCTGGCTATTTTCGTCAGTGAATATGTGCATGAAAAAACCGGGGCGCTGCATTACCACATTGCTGCCGATAATCAGGAAAACGTGTTTCTGGTAGGTTTGCGTACCGTGCCCACCGATTCCACGGGTGTAGCGCATATTCTCGAGCATACGGCTTTGTGCGGGAGCGAAAAATATCCGGTGCGCGACCCCTTTTTTATGATGATTCGCCGCTCCTTGAATACCTTTATGAATGCCTTCACCAGCAGTGACTGGACGGCCTATCCCTTCGCCAGCCAGAACAAAAAGGATTTTGATAACCTGCTGGATGTTTATCTTGATGCGGTTTTCTTTTCACGACTCGATCCGCTGGATTTTGCCCAGGAAGGGCATCGTATGGAATTTGCTGTGCCTAACGATCCCAGTACTAATTTGGTCTATAAAGGCGTAGTGTTTAACGAAATGAAAGGGGCCATGAGCTCCACCGTGGCCACCGTGCATGAAGCCCTCAATTACCATCTCTTTCCCAGCAACACCTACCATTACAACAGCGGGGGTGACCCTGAAAGTATTCCTGATCTGAGTTATGAACAACTTAAGCAGTTTTATCGTATCCATTACCACCCCTCAAACGCCCTCTTTATGACCTATGGCGACACGCCAGCGGCCCGTTTGCAGGAGCGTTTTGAAAAACAGGTTTTGAGCCGTTTTGAGCGTCTTGATACCCGCATTGCGGTCGGTGATGAAAAACGTTATCTCGCACCGATGGCTGTGGAGCAGTCATACGCACTGGATCATGAGGGCGATACGGAACTCAAGGAAAAAACGCATCATGTGCTGGCCTGGTTATTGAGCCCAGCCATTGATGTTGAACAACATTTAAAAGCGCAACTGTTGTCGGATGTGCTGCTGGATAACAGCTCGTCCCCCTTGCGGCGGGCCCTGGAAACGACCGATATCGGTACGGCGCCTTCGAGTTTGTGTGGTCTGGAAGACAATCATCGTGAAATGAGTTTTATGTGTGGCATTGAGGGCAGCGAACCCGAAAAGGCCCACGATTTTGAACAGCTGGTGCTCACTGTGCTCAACGATGTCGCTGTCAACGGCGTGCCGCAGGAACAGGTTGAAGCCATGTTGCATCAGCTGGAAATCCAGCAACGTGAGATTGGGGGTGGCCACTATCCTTTTGGTTTGCAGTTGATTCTCAGTGGACTGGCTCCCGCCGTGCATGGCGGTGATCCTATCGCGGCCATGAATCTGGATCCTGTCTTGGCGAAGCTGCGTGAAGACATCAAAGACCGGGCGTTTATTCCGCGACTGGTGAAAGAGCTTTTGCTCGATAACACGCATCGCGTGCGTCTGACCATGAAGCCTGATCCTGACTTGAATGAGCGCCGACAAGCGGCTGAGGCCGAGCGTTTGAAAAAAATAAAGGCGGGACTCAGTGCCGAACAGCAATCTGACATTATTGAATTGGCAGCCAAACTGAACGCACGGCAAAATCAAAAAGATGACGCAAGCATTTTGCCCAAGGTCGGACTGGAGGACGTGCCCAAGGAATTCAAGGTAGCACAGGGCAGCGCTCAGCAACTTATTGGCTTTCCCGTGGCATTTTATCCGCAGGGCACCAATGGGTTGGTATATCAGCAAATCATTGTTGACATGCCCTTCCTGAGTGACGACTTGCTCGATATTCTGCCGTACTACACCTCCTGTTTGAGTGAAGTTGGTTCAGCCGGTCGTGATTACCTTGAAACGCAAGCCAAACATTCAAGCGTCAGCGGTGGTATTCACTGCAGCATGTCGATACGTGGGGCTGTTGACAACGAACAACAGGTCAGCGCTTATCTGGTGTTATCGAGCAAAGCGCTGAATGCCAAACACCGGGAAATGAGTGTTTTGTTGCAGGAAACACTGTGCCAAGCACGTTTTGACGAGACCGAACGCATCAAGGATCTTTTAGCGCAGCGCCGCGCACAAGTGGAACAAAGTATTACTGACAGTGGCCACACACTGGCCATGCTCGCTGCCAGTGCCGGGTTGGCGCCGGTTGCGTACTTGAGTCATAAAACCAGTGGTCTCGAAGGCATTACGCGTCTCAAAGCACTTGATGATTCTCTGCGCAGTGGTGACTCACGGGCCATTGATGCGTTGCTTGCCCAATTTAAACAACTGCACGCGTTGATCATGAACGCACCCAAACGGATGCTGCTGGTGGCTGAACAAAACGCAGAAACCACGGTACTTAACGATTTGGCTGAGGTGTGGGCGGGGCAACAAGCATCAATCCAGGGTTTCCGACCCTTCACCTTAAACCCGACCCGGGAAAGTCGTCATCAGGCCTGGATTACCAGCACGCAAGTGAACTTTTGCGCCAAGGCCTATCCAACGGTCACGGCTGAGCATGTTGATGCGGCGGCACTGACGGTGTTGGGTGGATTCCTGCGTAACGGTTATTTACATCGGGCAGTACGCGAACAGGGTGGCGCCTATGGTGGTGGTGCCTCGGCAGACAGTGCCAATGCCACCTTCCGCTTCTTCTCTTACCGTGATCCGCGCCTGGAAGAAACGCTGGCTGATTTTGATCAGGCTATTGCGTGGTTGCTGAACACGGAACATGCCTGGCAGCAGGTCGAAGAAGCCATTCTCGGGGTGGTCAGTGATATTGACAAACCCAGTTCGCCTGCGGGTGAAGCCAAACAAAGTTATCACAATGACTTGTTTGGTCGCACCGAAACGCAGCGACGACGCTTCCGAGACAGAGTTCTGGCGGTCAGCCTGGACGATTTGCAACGCGTGGGGCGCACGTATTTAACGGCAGATAAAGCCAGCACCGTTGTGGTTACCCACAGCGCGAATATTCCCCGCGCGCAAGCGCTGGGTTTGAGTGTGATGCAGGTGTAAGTGGGCAGTAAAGGTGGGCAGCAGCCAAGACGTATCAGGTCACACTGCTAATGTCTGCCCACCGGATGTGCGTGTCGTTAATGAGTCCCTAATTCAGTGCCAATGTATCAATCTTCCCCGCGAGGTTTAGGTGTAGGCTGACACACTCGACAATTAGGGTCAGTCTCGCCACCGCTGGATTCGATGAAACGCATTTTATGAATTCCCGTTTCGCGATTGCTCGACACCTGATAGGTTCGCAGTGTTTTAGTGGCAATGGCCTGCACCACAGAGGCGTGGCCGGTGTGATAAGTCCCTTCTACCACAGTGCGTTCGAGCTCTTGCAAGTGTTCGAATTCAAGGCCGGTGATTTCATTTGTTAAACGCTCCACGGTAAGCGTCATGCGCTCATCTTGCGGGCCGCCGGTGCCAAAGGCCAGTTGCCGTGGGCTGTAGGCTTCCAGTAGTAATACGCCACCGCGCTTGAGCGCACTGCTCATTTGTTGATGCAGGTGGTGCCGGGCGTCTTCGGGTAAATGGCAAAATATCGAAACAATGCCGTCCCATTGGTTTTCGCCCAGTTGAAATGTGGCAAGGTCGGCCTGAATGCAGGTGAGGGCAACCTGTTTTTCGACCGCAAGTTTTTTGGCTTTTTCAAGACCCACCGCCGATAAATCAACGGCGGTAACGTCATAACCTTTGCTGGCGAGAAACACCGCATTGCGACCTTCACCTTCTGCCAGGCACAATACTTTGCTGCCGCGAATTTTTGAGTAGTGTTGTGCAAGAAATTCGTTGGGTTCCTTGCCGTAGGCGTAGTCGTTGCTGCTGTAGCGCGTGTCCCACATATCCTGGCCTGTTTGTATTTTTTGCATGCCTTATATCCGAGTTATTTATAAGCGGGTAATGAACTGCAATTAGGGCGCTTGTATTATTAATCGTATTCACTGCCTTAATATTCAAGTAATAAAGTTTCATACTAAGGACGACAAGTTGGTCTTGTAGCGAGTCTGTAGAAAAACCCCATTCTGAACACCTGTTTCAGCGTTGGGTAGATTTTTTTCA
>DAIRVL010000177.1:0-4974 GCA_036802845.1 Pseudomonadales bacterium
TGTAATAATAAAGGTATTTTTTCCTTGCTCGGTACTTGCAATAAACCAGTGACTCAGTAGTGGCGTTAGAGTGAGAATAACTACCCCGGTGGCCAAATAAAATCGTACCTTGCTTGCGGAAAGACGGATGTCAGTACTTTTGAAACCGATGATGCGTAAAAGAAAGAGACACCAGCTGAAATTCCTGAGAATTTCCAGGGAATAGCGCACGCTAAAGGAGGGGAAATTCCATTGTGTTTGAAGCGTAATCGCCGCGCCCCACAGGGTGGTCATTAACGTGGCCAGAATAAGCGCGCGTCCTGATGTGCGTTGCGACCAACCATAGGCGGCGTTGAGTGTCAGCCCGAAAAAACCAAGGGTGCAGAGTAAATAACTGATAAAAGAATAGCTGTAGGTCATGGTGGGTTCGTTATTTGTTTCATGCTCTAATTGGAATAAAGTTGAATGCCCGGACAGCTGTGTTTAACCTTTAGCATCGTTTTCTAGATACGGAGTTTTTAATTCTACCGAATTGTAAGCGATATTCTTATGCTGCAGATCATGACTTACTCAAAATCAGATAATTTTCCTACCTCGACAATTTTCAGTGCATTGGTGCCATCTTCAATATGCTGATAATCCCCTTTGGCTAAAATAACAAGATCACCATTTTGCACGATGTTTTGTTTTTTAAGCTGTTCCACCATCATGCGATTGATTTGACCGTAGTGACTGCGTTGTGGAATGGCAAACAGAATGGGCGTCACGCCACGGTAGAGCGTTAAACGGGTACAGGTCTCTGGATTGGGTGTGAGCGCAAAAATAGGTAAACCCGAACTGATGCGAGACATCCACAAGGGCGTGGAACCGGAGTAGGTGAGTGTGGCAATGGCGCGCACTGTCAGATGGTTGGCAATATACATGGCAGCCAGTGCGATGGCTTCATCGACGCGCTTAAAACGCGTATCAAGGCGATGGTTAGAGTGCGTCACTTGCGGTTGTTTTTCGACTTCCCTGCAGATGCGATCCATCGCGGCGATGGCTTTGTCAGGATAACGGCCGTTCGCGGTTTCTGCCGACAGCATCACGGCATCGGTGCCATCAATAACAGCATTGGCCACATCAAAGACCTCGGCACGGGTGGGTATGGGGCTTTCAATCATGGACTCCATCATTTGGGTGGCGGTGATCACAATGCGATTACGAGTTCTGGCTAATTGAATGAGGCGTTTTTGAACGGGTGGCAGTGCTGCGTCACCAATTTCCACACCCAGATCGCCTCTGGCAATCATAATGACATCGGCTGCTTCAATAATCTCATCAATATTCACCAGCGCTTCGGCGCGTTCAATTTTGGCAACGATTCTGCCTGTCCCCCCAGCGGCATAAAATAATTGACGTGCTTGATGAATATCGCCTGCATTTTTAACAAACGATACTGCAAGATAATCGGCACCTAATTTTGCTGCGGTTACGATATCAATTTTGTCTTTTTCTGTGAGCGCGGGTGCTGATAGTCCACCACCTTGCAGATTAATCCCTTTACGGTCAGAAAGTTTTCCCCCGACGAGGACACGACAGAGAATGCTTGATGCGTCTACGTTCTCAATCATCAGGGCAATACGACCGTCATCAAGGAGAAGCGTATTACCGACTTGGACGTCATTGACCAATTGTTTATAGACAATGCCTACCCGTTCTGTTGTGCCAGCATCAGCGGGATGTTGGGCGTCAAGGGTAAAAAGCTGTCCTTCGTTCAATTGAATGGAGCCACTTATAAAACGCTCTATACGGATTTTTGGACCTTGAAGATCGGCCAGAATGCCTATGGAAACGGCGTGCTGTTGACCGAGGACTCTGACTTTATTAATTCGGGACGTATGTTCTTCAGGTGAGCCATGCGAGAAATTGATACGCACCACATTCATACCGGCCTGTATCATTTTTTCCAAATGATTATTTTGATCCGAGGCGGGGCCCAGGGTTGCTACGATCTTGGTGCGTCTATACATAAGTAAGGTTCAATGAGGACACAGGACTAAACACAAGGTTTTAAACCAGATGCCTGATAAAAGGAAGATACAGTGTATTAGAAAAGTTCAATATCGCCATTGTTTGCATCGGCGGATGGTATCGAATGACTGGATTCCAGGTTATTTTGATATAACAGCAGTGCTTCAGAAATAGTAGCGCCTTCCAGAATCTTTTTTAGCATCAGGCGCTCACACTCCAGGGTATAGGATTTCGCTATTTCATCCTGAATCTTTCGCCATTCTTCAGGATTAAAAATGCGTTTGGAGTCACTTATAAGGTTGGCCAGCAAGGATAAACCATGATTTACATGTGAAAGTTTCTGCGAAATCCTATCATGAAACTGGAAGGATACGATTGAATCATTGATTTCTTTATTGAGCGCTGCCGCCGCACTTTCCAGCATTTGAGCGTGGGATTCAAGCGTTGTTCCGGTTTTAACTGATTGACTCATATGCAAAATGCGTTGGCTATCACTGGCCATTTTGGTAAAGGAATTTACCAGGCTGGACACCGATTCTGCAGCATCTTTTTGAGCGGCTTCAACTTGTGCTGTAGCCAAACACAGCATGGTGATGGTTTCTTTGGCTTGACTCCAGCTTAAATCTGGCTGCTTGCTGCTAGAGCCAGGATTAACCGGCTGCGGTGCAGATTGCATGGCTCAGTCTCCGATATACTACGCAAGAGCGTATAAGGGTTAAATAAATTGTCAGTTGTGTTTTTGCTTGTATTAAGCATAGGACAATTTTTTTGAAGGATGGGCGCTTCATGTTAGGGGATGTGCGTATCACTATCTGTTTGAATACCTGACTGTTTTATAAGTAATGTTCAATAGTAATCGTGAACAAAATTGGCCTGCTGACACATGACGACAGATGAAAAAAAGTTAAATGACGAAAAATGGATGGTCTATGCCCTGACATTGGCCACACGTGCCTGGGATATGAATGAAGTGCCAGTGGGTGCTGTGCTGGTTGTGGATGATGAGATAGTGGGTGAGGGTTGGAATCGTTCAATTACGGATTGTGATCCAACAGCACATGCGGAAATTGTTGCTATTCGTCATGCTGCACATCAACAGCAAAACTATCGCCTGTCAGGTGGAACCTTGTACGTCACGTTAGAACCCTGTGCCATGTGTGTGGGCGCCATGGTGCATGGACGCATCAATCGACTGGTTTTTTCTGCACCTGAAACCAAAAACGGTGCTGTTTTCAGTCGTATGTCTTTGCTTGAGCAGCATACGTTTAACCATAACATTAACGTCACCGGTGGGGTGCTTGCAGATCACGCCGGATCGCTGCTCTCGGCATTTTTTAAACAAAAACGCCTTTCTAAAAAGACACATTCCTTTCAACCTGCGACGGTTGAAATGCATCTTGAGCTGAAAGGAGATGAAGCTAAAAAGGCGTAATAAAAAAGAATATTTTTGCGCATGCAAATAATACAGCGTGTCTATTGGCTGTGTTTCTATGCCATCCTTAGTTAAAAATTTGTCGTAATAAACATTGTCTTATTGTTTCGCCAATGACTAAATAAACACGCAGTTTATTTAAAAAATAATAATAAAAAACACGGTCTCTCTCCTGCTGATACTAAGCGCTGTCTGTCAAAAACTACGCGTATTTACGTGATTAAAAATACGAAGTGTTTGTTTGCACGTTTATGAAATTGTAATAGCTGTTCATCGCATTGAGAGATATTTCACATCTTATTATCAAGGGAGTTTGAAAATGAGGAAGGGTTTTTCTGCGTGTCGACTATCAAATGACAAACACCACGGACTTATGTTTTTGACGTTAGTGATGTTAATGAGTGTGTGGTCCTATGCCTATGCAGCATTTCCGAAAATGGAGGAGTCTCGTTACAAGCAGTTGCTAGAGGAATATGAAAAAAATCCAACCTTGCTTGCCGAGCAGCGGGATCTGATTAAGGGGTTATCACCTGAGCAACTGACGGGTGCAATTGAGCATCTGGGTTTAACACACTATACCTATCTGCATCCCGTCGAAATCAGGGGTAAGGAGATCCCCGTTTTACTGGGAAAATTCAAAGATAACTTCAGTGTTATGTCTGTTCGTGGTGGCAAACTGATTCCTGTTCCTTTTCAAATTGATGAATATGATAAAAACGGTTTTGTTTATCTCGAAGGTGAAGGAGAGCTAGACGGCACATTGGGTATTGTGGACGACAATGATGAACTGGTTTTTATGTATCGCGATACAGGCAGGGAGCGTTATGACCCGGCGATAATGACGGTGGATGGGAAAATCATAAAAGAACTTGAGTTCGAAAAGAATGGCCAAAAACGTTACAGCTATTTGGTTGAGAATTCGTCCTTACGTAACACGAGTCGTTATGTTGATTACGATTTTAAAACATCCACGGCTAAAAACGTGTTTTATGGATTTAAAACCCGAACCGATAATTTTCTGATGTTCGAAGATTTCTACGCTAACGTGGGAGACAGGCAGGGGCACCGTGTGCTGGATTCGGTTTTTGCAACCATTGAAACCAAAGTCTTATCTCAATGGTCGCCGACCATTCGACTCAATACCTTTGAAGATATCAAAGCCGTTCCGCTGGGTGTGGTAAAAGGCCCGGTTCGTGATGCCGTGATTATTGCGCTGACCGTTGTTGTTGCCAAAGTGCCGGTTTTTAAAATTCGCGCGCAAATGGATATTTTTGATCAGATGCTGGGGTTTAATGCGAAAATTCATGTTCCTGGCGCGGACGTGTTAACTCGCTTTCTCGTAGAACCCCATATCATCATCGCACTGGATTTTAACGAACAGACCGGCGCGAAAGTAAATTCAGCAATTTCCCCTGATACCGATAGCTGGGCCATTGTAGATGGAAAAATGAGCGAATTTGAATCGAAAATGAATATCGACAGAAAAAATACCTGGTTATGGTTATCCAGTGGTCATGGTTGGGATGTGTTGGCACGGATTAATATCCCTG
>DAIRVL010000178.1:0-4973 GCA_036802845.1 Pseudomonadales bacterium
CAGGCTTCAGTCTGAATAAACGTTTTCATCGCGGGTGAAAATTTTTCCGCAACCACAAACACATGGCCCTGCGCACGACGTAGCAAACCTGCTTTACGTACGGCAACGGTACCTCCCCCTATAACCAGACAAGTTTTACCATTTAATTTAAAAAAAAGCGGGAGAAAATCCATGCTCAACAACCTATCAAAAATAAAACCCTAGCGTTACCCCTAAGGGGCAATGTGTTTGAGTCCGCCCATGTAGGCTTGCAACACCTTGGGCACCACAATGGAGCCATCGCGCTGCTGGTAATTTTCCAGCACAGCAACCAAGGTACGCCCTACTGCCAAACCGGAGCCATTCAAGGTATGGAGCAATTCGGTTTTTTTGTGCTCAGGATTTCGCCAGCGTGCCTGCATACGACGCGCCTGAAAATCTTCAAAATTACTGCACGAAGAAATTTCCCTGTAGGTATTCTGCCCCGGCAACCACACTTCGATATCATAGGTTTTCGCTGCCGAAAATCCCAAGTCGCCACCACACAGCGTTACAACCCGATACGGCAGTTCCAGTTTCTGTAAGATTGCCTCGGCATGACCTAACAATTCGTTCAGCGCCGAATAGGATTCATCGGGACGGCGAAACTGCACCAGCTCCACCTTTTCAAATTGATGCTGACGTATCAAACCACGGGTATCGCGCCCATAACTGCCGGCTTCACTGCGAAAACAGGGCGTGTGACACACTAACTTCAGCGGTAACTGGTCTTCGCTTAAAATTTCATCACGCATCATATTGGTCACGGGAACTTCAGCGGTGGGGATCAGATAAAAATCACGCTCGCCCGGAATCTTGAATAAATCAGCCTCAAATTTTGGCAACTGCCCTGTGCCACGCAGCGACTCTGCCGACACCAGGTAGGGCACATACACTTCTTTGTAGCCATGCTCAGTGACATGTGTATCCAGCATGAATTGTGTTAGAGCCCGATGCAGACGAGCCACGGCACCTTGCATAACAACAAAACGCGAACCGGCAATTTTGGCCGCCGTATCAAAATTCATCCAGTGAGCAGCCACATCGACATGGTCCTTCGGTGCGAAGTCGAATGTGGGCACAACACCCCATTTCTTTAACTCGACATTTTCCTGCTCGCCATTACCGGCCGGCACTGAGCTGTGCGGTAGATTAGGCACTTCCATCAGCATTTGCTCTAACGCTAGCTGGATGGCATTTAGCGCGGCCTCTTTGGCGGCTAATTCTTCGCCAAATTTTTCCACTTCGGCCATTAAAGGCTCTATTGCCTGCCCTGACGCTTTGGCTTTGCCAATGGATTTTGAGCGCACATTACGCTCATTTTTCAGCGCCTCGGTTTCAACCTGTAGCGTTTTGCGTTGGCTTTCAAGCCCGTTGAATTTTTCTTCATCAAAGCAATAGTTTTTAAGTGCCAGACGTTGCACGACCATTGCGAGTTCTGTACGTAATAATTTTGGATCTAACATGTGTTTTCTTAACCCTTATCAACCATGAAAAAATGATTACAGCACCCACTCGCCCAATCGCATCCCCGCCCATGTTGCCAACAAACACAGTGCCACACTGGACAACATATAGGCGAAGGCCGTTAAACTGTGTCCCGTCTGCAACAAACGCAAGGTTTCAAACGAAAATGACGAAAACGTAGTAAATGCCCCTAAAAAACCAATCAACAGACTAAAACGCAAGGCATCGTTCATATTGAAACGTTGACTGATGGCAATAAATAACAAACCAAAAAGAAATGAACCCAAAATATTTACCACCCAAGTACCCAGTGGAAACTGTCCTGCGGCCAACACCGGTGTAATCGCCCGTACCAGAAAATAACGACATAGAGCACCGGCGGCACCACCAAACATAACCATAATCACAGGATGGGTCAGCACGAACTAATCCTTCTTCGGTATTGTTTGATTTTCAGTTTCACGCTGATCATGAGCGGAACCATAACGCTGCCAGGCACTTTGCTTATCAAGTTGCCGCAAGTGCTTGAGTTTTTCTGCAATTTTATGTTCCAAACCACGCGATACCGGATGATAAAATGACTGTCCGTCCAGCGCTGGTGGAAAATAACTTTCCCCTGGAACATAGGCATCGGTCTCATTATGCGCATAATGGTACTCCGCCCCGTGACCTAGCTCACCCAGCAAAGCGGTAGGTGCATTTCGCAGATGAAGTGGTACCTCATAACTGGGACTGGTTTTAATCTGTTTTTTGACCGCATTAAACGCCGCATACACCGCATTACTTTTAGGCGCACAGGCCAAATAAATCACGGCCTGAGCAATAGCCAATTCACCTTCAGGGCTGCCTAATCGTTGCTGCACATCCCAGGCATTTAACGCCAACGATAAACCACGCGGATCAGCATTGCCAATATCCTCACTGGCCATACGCACCACCCTGCGTGCCAGGTATAGAGGATCACAACCACCATCAAGCATACGTGCAAACCAATACAGGGCCGCATCGGGCGAACTGCCTCTAACGGCTTTGTGCAGCGCCGATATCTGGTCATAAAAATAATCGCCGCCTTTATCGAATCGTCGTGTCTCTCCCTGCAGAATCGCATCCAGAATGTTGACGGATATTTCAGTGCCAGATTCGACAAAATCAGCGGCTATTTCAAGATAATTTAGCAAACGGCGCGCATCGCCGTCAGCGCTGCCTAGCAATTTGACCAAGGCCTGTTCACTGATCGTCAAACGTCGGGTGCCCAAACCACGTATTTCATCGGACAACGCAGCTAATACCAGCTGTTTAAGCGCAGTGTCATCCAGGCTTTTTAAAACATAAACCCGGCAACGAGACAACAGCGCATTATTCAATTCAAACGACGGGTTTTCTGTGCTTGCACCCACAAAAATCAAGGTGCCATTTTCAATATAGGGTAAAAAGGCATCTTGCTGAACTTTATTAAAACGATGTACTTCATCAACAAACAAGAGGGTTTGTTCGCCGGCCTCACGATAGAGTTGAGCGCGTTCAGTGCTTGCGCGGATATCTTTAATTCCCGCCATCACCGCCGACAAACTTTCAAAACGCACCTGCAATTGCGCCGCAATAAGCTGGGCCAGACTGGTTTTTCCTATGCCGGGAGGCCCCCAGAAAATCATGGAATGAGGCTTTTGCTGCACAATAGTTTCACGCAAAGGTTTACCTTCACCCAACAAATGTGCCTGACCAAAAAACTGATCCAGCGAGCGTGGACGCATGCGTGATGCCAGTGGTTCAAAATAGCCCGTCATAATCCGCTTATTAGAAAAACCTGTACGTTATCAGACATGAGGTTCACCTTCCTTGATTGGAGTCGGCCGTGTTATGAGCACGGTCAGCGCCAAATGATGTTAAAAACTCACTCGTGGGAGTTATCAATAAGATCAACGTCTTTGGGAAAACTCAAGGCAAAGGTTTGCGCAGAAAATACCGGATTTAACACCACATCGGTAAAGTGAACCGTAATAGTTTGACGCAAACTGTCCATGAGCTTCATGCTCACCAGTTTTTTGCCATTAAATTGCAACTCAATCCATGAAAAAGTACTGTTAAAATCGCGTGGTTTGAGGCTGTATTTCCAGTCGCCAGAGCCCTCAATATGCCCATCAACAAAAAACTGTTGTACCACTTCTTCGGGTTTGCCACTTAAAAGAGCCGCAGGCGTTTTACCCAGACCCGGATCAACTTTCTGCACCGTGACCTGCTCAAGGTCAACATCGTAGACCCAGATCCGGACACCATCCGAATTAATTTTTTGTTCAAAGGGCAAATCGGTCTGCCAATAAAACTTGCCCGGTCGCTGTAATTTCATAACGCCTTGCGTTGACTGCAAAGCCTCACCGTTGCCATTCACCACATCCTGTTGAAACTTTGCCGACATGCTTTGAATACCATTCAATAATTGCAGCAAGGACCTGACCGACGTCGCATCCTGATCACTCGAACTTTGTCCGTAGGCGCCGGGCAGAGATACACAAATGGCCAGAACAGCCATCCAACAAATTACAATAGTACGTTTTAATTTGGCACACAGAGGTTTCATGTAATTGATTTACTCATCTCGAAACGGTGGAGGGGCGATAACCTCACGGTTACCATTAGCCAGTGGTGTTGAAATAACCCCGGCAGATTCCAACGCTTCAATAATATTGGCTGAGCGATTGTAACCAATTTTAAAACGCCGTTGCACCGACGAAATCGAGGCCTTGCGTGTTTCAGTCACAAAGGCAAGCACTTCGTCATACAGTGGATCCTGCTCATGATCAACCGCAGCAGAACTACCGAACTTTTGATCACTTGCCCCCGAGCTTCCACCCAGAATTTCTTCCAGATAATCCGGGCGCTGACGTCTTCGCCATTCGTCACAGACACGATGCACTTCTTCATCGGACACAAAGGCGCCGTGCACACGTACCGGCATTCCCGTTCCCGGCGGTAAATACAACATATCACCATGGCCTAATAATTGTTCGGCACCGCCTTGATCAAGAATGGTGCGCGAATCAATTTTTGACGAAACCTGAAAAGCGATTCGACTGGGAATGTTAGCTTTAATCAAACCGGTAATCACATCCACCGACGGGCGCTGCGTGGCTAAAATCAGATGAATACCCGCCGCCCTGGCCTTCTGTGCAATCCGGGCAATCAGCTCTTCGACTTTTTTACCCACCACCATGATCATGTCTGCAAATTCATCAATGACCACCACAATAATGGGCAAGTTTTCTAAGGCGGGAATCTGGATCGTGGTTCCGGCAAGCTCCAGTTCAGAAGGAGTATAGAGCGGGTCGTCAATCGTCAAACCGTCTTCACGTGCCATGTCTATTTTGTGATTGTATCCGCCGATATTTCGCACGCCCAGCGCCGCCATCAATTGATAACGACGATCCATTTCCGCCACGCACCAACGCAAGGCATTGGCGGCTTCTTTCATATCGGTGACCACCGGACACAAA
>DAIRVL010000179.1:0-4929 GCA_036802845.1 Pseudomonadales bacterium
AGTGTTGAAGACAGCATTGCGTTTAAAAAAGATATGATGGTCATTATTTTGTTTTTTATGATTTCTTTAAGTGTCTATGCGGCAGTAGGTTTCTTGAAATACAGGGGCTACTTGTAAGCAGGTGTAGGTGCTTGGTGCCCGAATAATCAAACTTTGTTGCTTGGTATGAAAATGAGCGATCAACTGGTGTATATCAATAGTGCAAACAAACCCGAAATTCATTCGGGTAAAAGCATTAAAAAAATGGCCGAAGTTTCCGAATATACCGATCAGGATAAAGACAAAAGAAAAATTATTTACCCTGAAATGCGTAACCGGCGCGTGGTAAATAATTTCAGGGATCTGCGAAACGGATTAATAGAAAAAGCCGAAGGCAAAAATTTAACCATTATGGTGACCTCTGTCGCCGAAGGCGGTGGGTCGAGTTTTGTGGCGGTTAATCTTGCCGCAGCCTTTGCCTTTGATCAAAGCCGAACCTCTTTGATTATTGATACCAATCTATCAGCCCCGGGGCTTGATAAAATATTTGATATTAAAGACATGCCCGGTGTGGTCAATTTTATTGAAGACAGCGGCATAGGGCTCGAAGAAATCATTTATGCCTCTGGTGTTAAAAGAATGCGTGTTTTGCCCGCAGGCCAGTGCACCGAATATGCGTCAGAATATTTAGGCTCAACCCAGATGGAATCCTTAATTGAGAATTTAAAAAATCGTTACAACGACCGTTTTATTATTATTGATGCGCCGCCGTTAACTGACCCTGCAAGCGCCCGACAAATAGCCAAGCTCAGCGATAAAATTGTTGTTGTAATTCCTTACGGTAAAATCAGCGGACAAGAACTCACAGAAAAACTCGCCCTTTTGCCCAAGGAAAAAATTGCCGGCGTTCTGATTAATAACGAAGCTATTATCCGGCAGTTCTAGTTACGTCCGATCTGCGTAATTTTTCGCGTTGATAAACCCACTTGTGTGTACATGATGACTTTAAAAAAAAACCGTTTAATAAACACTACGCTACTTTTCTCCTGTTTTCTAAGTGGCAGTGTTGTGGCACAAATAGAATACTTTGCGGGTATTAATGAAAAATATAACAGCAATATAGCTAAAAGCACCATTAACCAATCCGGCCTTGAAAGTTCGGTTTTGATTGGGGCCTCGGGCCAAAAAACACAAAATAAACTCGATTTTGGCGTAAATGGCACACTCAGCCATGTTGAGCGTAACGGCGGTGTTATTCAAACCACCAGTGACAACCTGTTAAATGGCAGTTCGTATTTAAATGTGGCTATTATCCCTGAACAGTTCAGCTGGCTAAGCAGCCTGAACGCAAGCACGGTGCAGACTAACCTTGGCACACCCTCGAATGCCGATAATTTATCCAATATCATCAGTTTTACAACGCAACCGCAGTACCGCTGGCGTTTAAATACGCTGAATACAGTTGTTATAAAAAGTTTATATGGTCATGCCGACTATGATTCAGCTCAGCCGAATGTTGACTGGATCAGCACAGAAGCTGCGCTGGAACATATTATCGAAAACGGCCTGTTATCTATTGCGTACGCCGATGAAAAAAGAGATTTTGATGCCAATATTCCCGGCATTGCAAAAAGAGATACCTATGTTACAGCAAACAAACATTGGCGCATGCTTGCGCTGAACGCTGAATACGGCTTGGTGTCGCTTGAACGAGAGGGCAGTGCCACATCCTACGATTCCACGCGTTATAAATTTTCAAGCACGGTGATGAACCCCCGTAACTCCAGCGTGTCCCTATCGGCCGAGCGTAATTACACGGATACCCTTTCAGAGATGGCACAGTCCTCAGCGCGTTTTCAAAATAACCTGCTTAATCCGCAGAATTCGTCAGACTTGTTTTCACAGCAAGCCTATCTTAATGGTTATTTTTCCGACCTAATGAAAACCGACACGTATTCACTGACATACAACAAACTCTTTACCTCGCACAGCTTTCAAGTGAATTATCAGCACTTAAACAGACAAGCCATTAACACCATTTCATTGTTGGGTGATTCGAAAGAGTCAGTATGGGGTCTTGGCTTAACGCGCCTGTTAAATCAGCAGTCAAACATCGCTTTTGACTACAATAATCGGTCAACGGAATTTAATGTTGGTTTAACGCAAGATGTTGAACTGACAAGCCTAAGCTACAACAGAAAACTATCACGCCATTTTGACTTTATGACACGCGTGAGCCATGAACAGGGTGAGTTTGGCCTGTCAAATATAAGTTATGACGATAACTCCATTTTGCTCTCGCTGCGCTATGTTGGAATTCTTTAAACCGTGACGACTCTCGTAAATGCCCTGAGCGTTGATGTAGAAGATTATTATCATGTAGCCGCATTTGATAAAGTCATACGGCGCAATCAATGGCCAACATTTGAATCACGAGTGGGCCGAAATACCCGTGTATTGCTCGATATTTTTGACAGGCATCAGGTCAAAGCAACCTTTTTTATTCTGGGTTGGTGTGCAGAACGTGACCCTGCATTGGTAAAAGAAATAGCCAGGCGTGGCCACGAGGTAGCAAGTCATGGGTATAGTCATCAATTGATCTATAGCCAAAGCCCCGATGAATTTAGAGTTGAAACAAAAAAATCAAAAGATCTTCTCGAAGACATAATCAGTAAACCGGTGAAAGGCTACCGTGCAGCCAGTTATTCAATTACCAAAAAATCACTCTGGGCCCTCGATATTCTCAGTGAAGCAGGTTTTGAATACGACTCAAGCATTTTCCCTGTGCTTCATGACCGTTATGGCATTGCCGATTCCCCCGAAACTATTTATAAAATCAAAACAGCGCAGGGCAACAGCCTGATTGAATTCCCCATGTCAGTAGCCAAACTGGGCTCGGTAAAAATTCCCGTGTGTGGCGGCGGTTATTTTCGGCTTTTTCCTTATGCGTTAACTAAAATGGGGCTTAACAGCATTAATAGACGAACCGCGCAGCCTTTTGTGTTTTACCTGCACCCATGGGAAATAGACCCCGATCAACCCAGAATCAGCGCCAGTTTGTTTTCGCGTTTTCGTCACTATAACAATCTGGATTTGTGCGAGGCCCGATTAATAAAACTCTTGCAGGATTTTAAATTTACCACCATGGCTAACACCTTGGCGCATTATCCGCCCGATAAAATGCACGCGGATTTCTCTTTTGCCCAATAAAGCCGGTGAAGTTTAGTAAAAAGCAAAGTATAAACGGCCAAGCCTCTCTATAATTAATTTGGCCAGCTGCCTGATTTTATGCAGCCAAGTAGTTTTAGGTGCTTTATTTACACAGACGCAACGCTCTTAACCTTAATTCTTATTGCCTATTCCTTTGGTAACATGCAAAAAAAACAGCACATTCTCCTGGTGAGTTATTATTTTTACCCTTACGCTGACATTGGCGCAAAAAGAATGTCGGAGCTTGCCAAATATTTGCGGAATAAAGGCCATAAAGTCACGGTTATTACCGCCGATCGACGTGAGGGAAATATTCATTCAGCACTTATGGCTGATCTGAATGGCATTAATATCATCAAAACCTGGGACCCGCCCAGTTTTATAGATAGCCTCTGGAAAATCATTAAAGGTTTTAGAACAAAAAAAACGCACTCAAGGCAATCGAATTCAACGCTTAATGAAGTAAAAAGCACACAAACCAATAGCCAAAATGAAACAGTATTTTTTTTAAAACGTTATCTGTTTTCCTTTCAGGCATTGTTTGATGCCAAAAAGACCTGGGTTTTTGTTTCTATTCTAAAAGCCTTAACGCTAAGTTTCAGGCAACCCTTTGACGTGGTGATAAGCACCAGCCCGCCTACAGTCAGCCACGCCGTGGGTTTGCTTGTGCAGTTTTTTTACAAAACGCGCTGGTTTATGGATTTGCGTGACCCTTTATCGCAACCGGATATTACGCTTAATAAAACAAAAACACCTTTACGCACCTGCCTTGAAACTATTTTTGAAGACCTGCTTATCAAACGAAGTGACAAAATAATCTGCGCCTCACCCGGCATAGAAAAAAACCTCAGCAACAATACACAGGCTAGCAAAAAACTAGTTACCATTCTCAACGGTTTTGATGGTGAGCTTGCTGAAAAGGCCTTGCTATCAGAAAATACTGGCTTACGCTTGCTCTATGCCGGACAACTGTATGTTAATCGCAACCCATTCCCTTTGATTGACGCACTAAAAAATCTTATTAGCCGAGGTGATATTGATGCTGAAAAGATCTCATTGGATTTTTATGGCAGCTGCGACAAATGGAATGGTATTTATCTAAACGACTATCTTGCCTTGCATAACATGACTTCAGTTGTTCAAGTCCATGGGCACCTCGCATCAAACGAACTGGAGAGTGAAATCAACAATGCCGATATTTTAATTAATTTTGCCCAGGGGCAAAAAAATCAAATCCCCGCCAAAAGCTATGAAAGCATGCAAAAAGGTAAATACAGCCTGGTATTTACCGAACCAGACAGTGACACTGCCACATTGATACAGGCGACAAATTCAGGGCTTATTTTAGATGAAACAAATCCGTCGCAAATAGAAAACGCCATTAAAAATTTATATCACAAAAAAACTCAAGGCGAAGAAATGTTTACATTTGATCGCAATGCAGTGAAAAATTTTAGCCGTGAACAACAAAACAATAAATTCTGTGCGCTGATAGAGGAAGACACAATCCGTGGCTAGTGTGGCGTTTGCCAAGCGTATTCAAACAAGCAAGTGGCCTTTCAGACTGCTTATTTTTTATATTGCTATCGACTTTCTGCGCCCACAAGACACTTTCCATATTATTGGCACATTACGCCTGCCCGGTTTTATTGCACTTGCTTTGTTTTTATATTGGTTTAGAAAACAAAAATTAACATCTGTGTTTGGTCAACAATTATTAAAACTCAATGCGGTTTTTGT
>DAIRVL010000180.1:0-4831 GCA_036802845.1 Pseudomonadales bacterium
GATGAACCCCTGCCCCTGTGGCTATGCCGGTGACCCCTCGGGGCGTTGTCATTGCACGCCGGAACAGATCAATCGTTACCGCATGAAACTCTCGGGCCCTTTGCTTGACCGTATTGATATGCATATCACCGTGCCGGCGCTGGCGCCCGGCGCGCTCAGAAGCGAAACTGCGCGCAATGAAAGCAGCCAGAGCGTGCAGCAACGGGTGGTGGCGGCTCGAGCGCAACAAGTGTCACGTCAGCAAAAAGCCAATTGTGTCTTGCAAGGCCGGGAAATCGAGACCTTTTGCGCTTTAAGCGCAGAACACTATCAATTCCTGGAGCGAGCGGTGCAAAAACTGAATTTGTCGGTGCGGGCTTACCATCGAATTTTGCGTGTGGCCCGGACGATTGCCGATCTTGAGCACAGCGCCAATATCAATTTGCCGCATCTCACCGAAGCGCTCAGCTATCGCCCCAGTTTTAATCTGCATACGTCAGCGCGCTAAAGCGATGATGTGTTTTTGCTTCAGGATAACCGCCCGTGACCGAACTTAATCCACGCCAATATGACGCCGTTCGTTACATCGACGGACCTTGCCTGGTGCTGGCCGGTGCCGGTTCCGGTAAAACACGTGTTATTACTGAAAAAATCGCTTTTCTGGTGAAGTCTTGCGGCATTCCCGCGCGCCATATTGTGGCCGTCACCTTTACCAACAAAGCCGCGCGTGAAATGAAAGCACGCACCGGAAAATTGTTGCAAAAAAATGAAAAACGCGGATTGGGGGTTAGTACCTTTCATACCCTGGGTTTACGTATTCTGCGCGCAGAATTGGCGGTATTCGGGTTGCGAACGGGTTTTTCCATTTTTGACAGCCACGATACCAAACAGATCGTCAAAGAGTTGATGATGCGCGGTGCTGGAGAAGAGGCTGAAGACGCGATCAATGTGGTATTGCAGCAGATTTCGCGCTGGAAAAACGACCTGCTGACACCCGCCGAGGCGCTGTCTTACGCCAAGGATGAGCAGGTACAGAGCGCGGCGCAGGTGTATGCGGCCTATGATCGTTTGCTGCGCGCTTATAACGGCGTCGATTTTGATGACCTTATTTATTTGCCGGTGCAAAAGTTTAAAACGCACCCCGACTTGCTGGAAAAATGGCAGCATCGTATCCGTTATCTGCTGGTTGATGAATATCAGGACACCAATAACGCCCAGTATCAGCTGATAAAACAATTAAGCGGTTTTCGGCAGGCCTTTACCGTGGTCGGTGATGACGATCAGTCGATTTATTCCTGGCGCGGTGCGCGGCCCGAAAATCTGGCGCAACTGTCGGCCGATTTTCCGTCACTGAACGTGATCAAGCTGGAGCAGAATTATCGCTCCACCGGGCTTATTCTGAATGCCGCCAACGCGGTCATTGCCAACAACCCGCACGTGTTTGAGAAAAAACTCTGGAGCGCGCTGGGTTATGGTGACCCCATTCGTGTGATCGAATGCAAAAATGAAGAGAGCGAAGCGGAAAAAGTGGCCAGCGATTTGCTGAATCATCGTGTTCGTCACGGCACACGTTTTGCCGATTACGCTGTCCTGTATCGCGGTAATTTTCAATCCCGTTTAATTGAAATGAAATTTCAGGCCCTGCAAATTCCTTACAAGGTCAGCGGCGGCACTTCATTTTTTAGTCGGGGTGAAATCAAGGACATCATGGCCTATTTGCGGCTGGTGATTAATCCCGATGACGATAATGCCTTTCTGCGAATCATCAATGTGCCGCGCCGTGAAATCGGTTCCAGCACCCTGGAAAAACTCGGTGATTACGCTAGATTGCGTCATATCGGTATGTACGCCGCCACGCAGGAACTGGGACTGGAGCAATTTATGGATAGCCGTGCGCTGGAGCGGGTGCGGCGTTTTAGTCAATGGCTCGAAGGTATCAGTCGTAATCTTGAGACTACCGATCCGGTCACTGCCATACGTGAACTGATCAGTGATATTGATTACGAAGCCTGGCTTTATGAGCAAAACAGCAACAGCAAAGCGGCTGAACGCAAAATACAAAATGTCCATGCGCTTGTTGAGTCGATTAAAAACATGCTGCAAAAAGCCGAAGAAGAGGAGGGCGACAGCCCCGATCTGAAAGCGGTAATTAATAAATTGGTCTTGCTTGATATTCTCGATCAGCAAGAGCAGGAAGACAGCAGTGACCGCGTGCAATTAATGACCCTGCATGCTGCGAAAGGACTGGAATTTCCCCATGTGTTTTTGATTGGTGTGAATGAACAATTGCTGCCACACGCGACCAGTATTGAAGAAGATACCGTTGAAGAAGAGCGGCGTCTGTTTTATGTGGGCATCACTCGTGCACAGCGAACGCTAGCGATGACGCTCAGCCAGGAACGGCGACAATATGGCGAAAAACTCGATTGCCTGCCCAGCCGTTTTCTCGACGAATTGCCCGAGACCGATGTGCATTGGGAAAATCTCGGCGAAAGCAAACCAAAAACCCAGGTTGATGCCGTTGCGCACGCGCACTTAAGCAATATCCGTAATCTGCTCAAAGATTAAAAATAGCGGGCTCCAGCCTGCATGGCACGCTATTTAAAATCACTGCATGTTAACTTATCTGTAAGAAAATATTTAACAGCCAATGTCTTGAATAACGCCAGTCTTAAGACCTGGCGTGAAAAATTATTGTTACATAAAAAAAGTGGTAAAAGTGGTAATTTCTGCCTAGCCTGAAATAGACACCAAGCTGTGCCATCCCCCTTTTTAGAGAAAAGTGCTTAAAAAACATGCAAACCGCTCAAAAACTTTTTGTCACAACACGGCAGGCCGCAAAAATTCTGAATGTTTCACTCAAAACTGTTCAGCTGTGGGCTGATAAAGGCTTGCTTAAGCTCTGGATGACCGAAGGCGGCCATAGACGCATAGCGAGAAGTTCGGTTCAGGACATCATTGATCGTAGAGATTTATCTGCGGAAGAAAAACAAGGCCCCTCCAGCTATGAGATCAGTGTTTTGGTGGTGGAAGACGAAGCGGCACAACGAAAAATCTACCAGCAACATCTTTTTGCCCGTTCATTGCCCATAAAACTGATTTTCACTAACAACGGCTTTGAGGCCTTGATTCAGATTGGACGTTTTGCGCCGGACATTATTATCACGGATCTAAAGATGCCCGACATGGATGGTTTTGAATTGGTCAGAGCGCTGGAAGATGTTCCTGAGTTACAAAATTGTTGCATTGTTGCCGTAAGCAGTCTGGATCAGTGGGAAATAGATCAACGAGGAGGATTGCCAGCAAGAGTGACAATTTATTCCAAACCCATCCCGTTTAATATTCTCGTAGACCTTATCCGAGAGCAACACAAGAAGGTTCTGCAAAAATCCACGCATTAGATAATATCCATATTATTTGCATGGTTATACACTATAATAGAAGCTGGCTTAAACACTAAACACATAGTTGAATAATATTCGGAGTATTGTAAAAACATGGGGTTTACAGAGCAGCTTGTTTTTTTATATGGAAATAGCGAAGAAAATACTGCGCAATTATCCATGCGTCTTGAACATTACAACTTTCTGGTGCAGCAGTTTTTCGATCTGGAGGATCTGGTAAAGGCGAGCAAAAGCGAGCAGCCTTTTGCTTTGATATTTTCTGAAAACGTTTTTCGCTCCAAACAGAATCTGAAGCAATTCAAGCGGGGCTTAAATCCTTATTTCGATATACTCCCTCTGATCATCATGATTAGCGAAGAAAGTACATTCGAAACACGCATCGCAGCAGCAGATGCCGGTGCTGATTTTTTCTTCAGGGCGCCGGTGAATGTCCATCAGCTCATACAGTACTTGTGACAACAGGAGGATTTATTAAAGCTTCCTACACCGCGCGTACTTATTGTTGATAATGAATCCAATTGTTTGGAAAACTACCACCGCATTCTTTCGCACTCAGCCGTAGACGTAGAACGTGTAAACACGCTTTCAAAGCTGACGCATATCCTTGATCAGTTTCAGCCCGATATCGTGCTCATGGATTGCCATTTGGTTTTAATGTCTCTCAAGGATATCTGTCGGGTCATCAAACAAAGCTTTTCCTGGAAACATATTGCCATCATTGTGCTCACGGACCATTCGGATACAGAGCAACAAAATGTCGCGATAGAGTGTGGGGCGGATGCCTTACTTCTGCAGCCTGTAGATTTTTCTCATTTGATTTTTGTTATTAAACAAAAAACACTTCAGGCCCGCACCACCTCACATGCAAAGCGTTATCTCAATTATTCATTAAGAGAGCTGGAGTTTCAAAATATTGCCCTTAATGAGCACGCCATTTCGAGCGCAACGGATATTAGTGGCAGAATCACTTCTATCAATAGAAAATTTTGTGAAGTCAGTGGATACAATGAATCGGAGTTGTTAGGAAAAAATCATCGTATTCTTAAATCCGCTTACCATTCTAAAGCGTTCTATAAAAATATGTGGGACAGCATTTCAAGCGGTGAAATCTGGCATGGAAAAATATGCAATAAAAAGAAAAACGGCAAGTTGTATTGGGTAGAATCGACCATCGTTCCGTTTTTAGACACGGACGGCCGGCCTTATAAATATGTGTCCATTCGTACAGACATTACCGATCTGAGGTTAAATGAAAGCCGTTTAAATCGCAGTCAAATCTATGCCAACATCGGTACCTGGGATTGGAATATCCAAACCGGTGAACTTTTCTGGTCGAGCCGTATTGGCCCACTTTTTGGGTATGATAAAGAAATACCAGAAACCACCTACGAGAACTTTATTAAGCGCGTTCATCCCGACGATAGAAACCTGGTAGAACGTGCAATTAG
>DAIRVL010000181.1:0-4685 GCA_036802845.1 Pseudomonadales bacterium
GGAGAACGTGCGAACTGCGGGCATGAAAGTTTGTTGTGGTGGCATCCTTGGGCTGGGTGAGGGACGGCAGGATCGTATTGCGTTGCTACAGCAATTGGCCAATTTACCCCAGCATCCTGAAAGTGTGCCTATCAATAGGTTGATCAAAATTCCAGGCACGCCTTTGGCAGAGGCCGAGCCGATTGATTCGCTGGAATTTATCCGTAGCATTGCTGTGGCGCGAATCATTATGCCACAGTCGATGGTGCGTTTATCGGCCGGTCGGGAAAGCATGAGTGATGAAATGCAGGCCTTGTGTTTCTTTGCCGGCGCCAATTCTATTTTTTACGGCGAAAAACTTTTAACAGCGGGTAATCCGGCGACTGATCGTGACAGATTGTTGTTTGAACGATTGGGTCTGCATGCACTGCAATCCGGAACTATGTCGGAGCAAACGCAGCAAAATACAGCCCTCGCATCCAGTCCGCCACTTTACTACGATGCCATGGCCGTCCGGCACAATGCCGATCTGACAGCCTAGAGCACAGTCCATGACACTGGATCAATGTCTGGCGCCCGCTTTGGCAACACGGCGGGCCAAACATCTTTACCGCCATCGACGTGTGCTCGAATCCCCGCAGGGGCCAGACGTTATAGTCGATGGCCGTCGCTGCTTGAATTTCTGCAGTAATGATTACCTGGGACTGGCAAATCATCCAGAGGTGCTTGCCGCGTTTTGCCAGGCAGCCGAACGTTATGGTGTGGGCAGTGGCGCCTCACATTTAGTGATTGGTCATAGTCGTCCTCATCATGAACTTGAAGAAACATTGGCTGCTTTTTGTGGGCGGCCTCGGGCGCTGGTGTTCAGCAGTGGATATCAAGCGAACATAGGGACGATCAATGCCTTGCTGGGTCGTCATGATCATGTATTTGAAGACCGACTCAATCATGCCTCTTTGCTCGATGGCGGTTTGATGAGTGGTGCCTCATTTCATCGTTTTGCTCACAATGATGTGCAGGCTTTGGAAAAACAACTGTGTGTCGTATCAGAAAACAACTCATCAAACCGCAAACTGGTCGCGGTGGATGCTGTCTTTAGCATGGATGGCGATTGCGCGCCCGTGATGGACTATGCTCAAGTGTGTCAGCGCCAGGGTGCCTGGTTAATGGTCGATGATGCTCATGGCTTTGGGGTATTAGGCGCGCAGGGTCGTGGCAGTCTTGAAGCGGCGCACTGTGATTCTAATCAAGTGCCCATTTACATGGCCACCTTAGGCAAAGCGTTAGGCACGGCCGGTGCTTTTGTGGCAGGCAGCGAGGCCTTGATTGAAACCCTGATTCAAACAGCACGTAATTATATTTATACCACAGCATTGCCGCCGGCAATTGCAGCGGCCACCTTGAAAAGTGTGCAATTGCTAGATCAAGAGTCTTGGCGCCGGGCGCATTTGCAAACACTGATCAAGCAGTTTCAGATGGGTCTTAAACATTTGCCTTTTGAGTTGATGCCCTCGCAGACAGCAATTCAGCCCTTACGGATAGGTTCAGCCGAGGCCGCCTTGGCGCTGAGTGAGCAACTGTGGCAGCGCCATATTTTAATTAGCGCCATTCGCCCGCCCACTGTACCCGAAGGCACGGCACGTTTGCGCATCACCCTCACGGCGGCGCATAGCGAGTCTCACGTTCAGACATTGCTCGATGCCTTGGCCGCCGTGGCTGAAAATAAAAGTTAACGTTAATTAAAGGAATAGAGAGTGGCATTACAGCTTTATCATGATGTTTTTCCGGCGACACGTGCCAATGAACAGGCCCTTGATCTGGTGCTGCTGCACGGATGGGGCATGAGCAGTCTGGTATGGGACGATATTATGCCCGAATTGCTGGAAAATTTTAGAGTCACCGTGATTGACCTGCCCGGATTAGGCCGCAGTCCCTTGCCCGGCGGCGATTACACGCTCGAGTATTTGTGCAAACATATACTGGCCGTGGCTCCTAAAGAGGCGATATGGATGGGCTGGTCGCTGGGTGCTTTAATCGCGATGAATATTGCGATACATCATCCTGAACGGGTCAGGGCCTTGATTTCAATTACCAGTACGCCGTCCTTTGTTGCGAAAAAAGACTGGCCTTTTGGCATGTCAGCGGAAGAAATGGACGGTTTTATTGCACTTCTGAACGAAGATGCCGACGGCAGTCTGATTCGTTTTCTGGCGCTGCAAGCCAAGGGCAGTCAAACCCAGCGCGAAGATATTCGCAAGCTCAAGGAAATGATGTATTTCCATGGCCTGCCCGCACACCAGGCGCTGCGATCGGGCATGACCATTCTGCGCACGGCCGACTTACGTGCGGGTTTAGCCGATATTCGTTGCCCGACACTGCATCTTTTTGGCGAACATGATCACATCGTTTCGGCGCGTACAGCCGAGGGAATTAAAACGCTGATGCCCGATGCGTCCACAATCGTTATGAGCAATGTCAGTCATATCCCGTTTATTTCTGATCCCGACGGCTTTTTAAAAGCAATACAAGGCTTTTTGAACGGATGCCGCGCCTGAGCATCAAAACCCGCATAACGGGAAACTTCAGCCAGGCCGCTGATCGTTATGATCAGAGCGCCCAATTGCAGCGCACCATAGGCGAACAACTGTGTGCGCAACTTGATGAGCGGCAGGCTTTTGATGATATTGATGCGGCATCTGTCTGGCTCGATTTGGGTTGTGGCACCGGCCACTTCGCCGAAAAATTTCAACAGACCTATAACGCCCAAGGGCTTGCCATGGACATTGCCTTCGGCATGCTCACGCGAACGCGCCAGCGCATGTCAAATGCGCCGACAGTTTTAGTACTTAATGCCGATGCGGAATCTATTCCGCTAAAACCTGATTCGGTGAATCTTATTTTCAGTAATTTCGTTGTGCAATGGTGTCTGGAATTGCGGCGTGCGATTGCTGAATGTTGGCGCATACTCAAACCCGGCGCCTGGTGCGCGCTGTCACTGCCGGGTGAGGGTACGCTAAAGGAACTGCAAGCCAGCTGGTCTTTGCTCGACAGTTTTGATCATGTTAATCACTTTTATAGCGAAGAAGCATTAACACAATTAATGCGTGAAACCCTGCCTGCCGAAGCCACTGTTGAAATAACACGACAGGCTTATGTCAATCGTTATACAAGTCTAATAGATTTACTTAAGGACTTGAAAAATATTGGTGCCAATACAGCCACCGGAAAAACATCACCGGGGCTGATGGGCAAAACACAATTAACCAGTTTGCAGAAAAATTACGAATACTATCGCCAGGCGGATAGTCTGTTACCTGCCTCCTATGAGGTGCTTAATGTACTGATAAAAAAACCAAAAATGCACTGAATGAAAGCGCTATAGTGTTGCTTGAAGCCTTCGTTATCACCTCAAAAAAACAGGAGAGTCACCATGCAAAGTCTTCCTCATCATTACAAAGTCGCTGCGGCGGCAAAACCCGAGGGTGATGTAAGCCTTTCGGCAGACAAGCTCGAATCCATTTCTTCCGCGCCGCCGGCAGAATTTGGTGGGCCTGGCAATCGCTGGTCACCTGAAAACCTCTTGGTTGCCGCTGTGGCTGATTGTTTTATTCTCAGCTTTCGCAGTATTGCCACTGCATCAAAACTGTCATGGACCTCGTTAGAATGCAAAGTCGAAGGCACACTCGAACGCATTGAAGGCGTAACTAAATTTACCCAGTTTGTGATAAATGCTGAACTTAAAGTGCCACCAGAAACCACCCGCGAAAAAGCCTTGCATTTGCTTGAAAAAGCCGAAGGTATTTGTCTGATATCCAACTCACTGTCGGCGGCAAAACACCTGGACGCTGTGGTTACGGTGATAAGTTAAAGGGGAAGGGCAGGAGATACTTTTAGGCTTCTATCTAAAAAATATAACAAATACAACTGAGTAAGTTGCTTTGTTGTCGAAGGTTTAAGATGGCACCGTTTGTAGACGCATTTAACAAAAATGTAGTCAAGCGGGGCGGTGTTTAGTTATAGCTAAAGCGGTAACATAATGACAAGATGCTGCAAATGACAACTCATCAATACTGCGCATCAAGGCCTTGTGTGGCGGATTGAGCTACAGGCCAATCACGTCGGTGGACTTGTAGGTTCTTTGTTTGCCGGGACAAGTATCGTGCAGGCCAGCCAATCTTGTGTGCAAAGCGATTGCGCCAAATACCTACAGTATCGGGTCTGTTCTGTGCGGCTACTACGAGTTTGCTCAACGCCTTCTCCTGCTCTTTTGTGCATGATAGTTGCGCTGCAACTCGGAACATGAAACATCTCCGATAATAATCGCTGAAAATGTCCACTTAGTTAATATCTTTCGGCAGCAAAAACTCAAGGCCCTGGACGAACAACAGATCAATGCCCATGTGTCACAATGGCTAGTGCAAGCGGGCTGAGCATTACTCAGACCAGTACCTGCCGCCAAGCCCGACCCACTGTGGAATGAGGCCAAACTCTCAACAAAATCCAAGTGCTTCAAGTCTGCTCATTTCCAGTTGGCGGAGGATTACTCGCACTGTGTTTGCCCCGCCTGAAAGGGGCTCTATTTTCTTTCTTGCAGGGCAAACGCGATGAACAAGAAAATCACGTCGACCTGATGAAGGGGAAGATCGATTCAGATACGGGCCGTGAGATGATCACGCGCCGCTTTGCAACAGTGGAGCCGGTGTTTG
>DAIRVL010000182.1:0-4625 GCA_036802845.1 Pseudomonadales bacterium
GTCCGCTTTTGTTGTTGATGTAAATTACGCTGTTGCATTTCTTCATCACCTGCCAATGCTGTTGCGATGTAAAAAACGTCTTTTTGCGATTGTGTGGCGAGTTGTTGGGCATAACGACTTTTGCCGGATCGTGCGCCACCAAGAATTAAGTGCTTCATTATTAATGTAGTGAGTCTGCGTGAGGGATGATAAAAGGTGACTGAGAATCGAGTGTGAGTCTTTAGTCGGCGCGTTATGTTAACAAGCTGGGTGTGGAAGTAAATGAGAGGATTGGCCTGTTTTGCCGGAGCGTATTGCACGAAAGGGTATCACTTGCGTTCCATTTGCCGGATGGTCGTAATGAGCGCCTGATTATAAGGGCAAGCCAGGCCTAAACGGGCCGCTTCCTGGCAAAGATATGCATTCATGGCTTCCAGTTCGAGCGGTCGTTGTGCTTTGAAATCCTGATACATGGAACTGTAATTAAGCGCCGTTTGTGTGGCGACGTGTTTAACGAGTGCAATCAATGGCGAGGGCAAAACCATGCTTTTTACGGCCAGTACCTGTTCTATTTCCTGACAAATATTTTCTAGCTGTTCGAGCGCATCTGGTTTGCTCAGTAGCTGTCCATTCTGACACTGATGAATCACGCTCAGTCCGTTTATGGCGCAGTTGATGGCAAATTTTTGCCAGAGCCTGGGTTGAATTTGATCACTCCAGACACAAGACGCATTGATGCGGTGTAAGGTTGAAAATCCATGAAGCTCAGTAGCCGCTTCGGCAGGCCCTATCCAGGTTTCGCCATAACCCGCATGAACAATCGTGTTTGCATCCACACAATAAACCCCGTCAGTGGTGATGCCTAAAAAAAGCGGATTATCGGGAAAAAACCAACGAATCTTCTCGGCAAGGCCCAAGCCATTTTGTAGCAATACGAACTGGGTATTACGGTCAAAACGATGTGAAAAGTCTTTAAGTGCAGATAGTGTTTGGTGGGTTTTGGTGGTGATCAACAAGGCGTGGATTTTGGCCCCTTGCGTCTGAGGACTGGCCAGGTGTGGCGTTGGCCAGTGTTTTGTTTGTGTGGCATCACGCAGTGTCAGGCCCTTGCGCTGAAAAGAATTCAAGGCCGTCTCGTTGCGCAGTAGAAGTTCGACATTTTGATGGGCCTGCAGAAAATACCCGGCCCAGAGCTTGCCAATGGCGCCCAATCCCAGGATGGCCCATTCATGGATATTCATAAAGGTTCTCGCGACATGGGGGTAGGACTGACTATACTCAAAAGGGTGATATTGCTGTGGATTATAGGAGTTAAACATAGAAATGGCTAACAGGATCAAAGCGTTATTGTCAGGTGTCAGAAACCAGCTGGCCCAGATCACCGGGCAGGCGCAGGACGTGCCTGATGATGCCGAATCACTTGCCGGCACGGTGTTAACGAGTGAAAAAGGTGAATACCGTTTGCGGCTCTTTGGTGAAAATGAATACGCGCTATCCTTTGTCGGCGAGCCATTGGAAGCGGGCGGTCGATCGCCGGTGGCCATCAAACGTATTCGTTCACAATGGGGGCGAAACAAAATCATAAAAGAACACTTTAAGCAGGAAATAAATATTGTGCGTGATTTCTTGCATCCACGTTTACCCCGTTACGAGTTTCAGGGCGACCTGGCGGGTATTCCTTATTATGCCTACAGCTATATTGAAGGCGTGCCGCTGACCCAGATTCTCGATAAAAAAGAGTATTATCCACCTGAGCTGGTGCGTGAAATTGCGCCGGATCTGGTGGCGCAATTATTACAGCAATTGCGTTATCTGCACGAACGTATGGACTGTGTGGTTCACGGCAATATTGGTTTACGATCGTTGTTGTTGAGCCCTGATCATCAACTGAGTCTGATTGAATTTGCCTGCGCCTACCGTAAGGACCGTGTGATTAACCAGGATTATGGCTGGTTGATTGATCCACGTTACTGCTCGCCTGAACAAGCACGACAAGAGGTTTGGGATGAACGCAGTGATATTTATCAGGCCGGTGTTGTGTTTTATGAATTGCTGACCGGAAGGGCCTGGAATGCGGAAAAAACTCCCGAAGAGCAGGCGCGTTACGCCGCTGAACTGCAAGTGTCGGCGACCGATTTTTTGAGTGAGTACGCGTCTATTTCTGTATCGACGCTGGTGGCCGACATGCTGCATCCAGATGCCGCCTTGCGCCCGCAATCAGCCAGTGTTTGTCTGCAGCGCTTGTCACATTGATTCTCATTGGGCGTCTGGGAAAATTAAAAAAACTGATCCAGCAGGTTACCCTATACGTTAATCATGCATTTGAACGATTGTGCCTGCGTTCGCTAGCGCACTGATAATACAAATCGTACGCGCTATTTTGGCAGAGTGATATTTCTGCAATAAGGCGGAAATTAAAAAATCACAACACCTTACTTATACCAGGAGCAATAAAACATGGGATTACCTACAGCCGATGAAATGAAAGGAAAATGGAAGCAGCATGTGGGCGCTGCCAAAATTGCATGGGGCAAATTGACGGACGATGAACTGTTGAAAGTCGAGGGTCGCGAGGAAAAACTGGTTGGTCTGGTTCAGGAGCGATATGCCATAACCGTTGAAGAGGCTCATAAGCAAGTAAATAAATTTTTCGAAAAAATCAGATAACAATTAAGAAACACGACGGGTCTGTTTATAAACCGAATAGACCCGTCTAGTCGTTACAGACCATAACTAAGCCAATCATTGCAATTTATATTTTAAAACCAGTCACTGATTAAAAAACCGATGCCGAAAGTTTGAGTGCGGTGATTGTAATCGACCAGGCTTTCGCCATAACCGCTGAAATATTTTAAATAGCCTTTTAACTTGCTATGGCCGATAGGAAAGGCATAGTTAAGTTCAATCGCACCTTTGTTTTCGCTACGCAGATTGTTTCTTACTACCAGACTCAATGTTTGTTCATGCTTCATACGGTACATGCTTAAAATCTCGACATTGCCTAAATAATTTTCAATATCTTTGTTGTCGTCTCCACCAGAATCTGTCGACGAATCCTTTTTACTTTCAGGGATTTTATACCAGGGTTTTAATGCGAACATGAAATTATCTTTTTCAAAAACACTGTTAAACATAATTCGGTTCCAGCTGCGCGATAAATTTCCACTTTGGCCATTAGATTGATGATTTAAAATTAACTGATTGGCTGAATTGCGTAAACCAAAGAATTCCCAATAATTTTCTAAAGTAAAAAACAGTTCCGGCTCGTGATTTGTTTCACGAAAAGGCGCTGATAATTTCCGATTATAGCTTTGCCAGAAGGCATGCTCTGTATAAGCGAGTGAGAGGCGTCCGTTATCGCCAATAATATTTTCCATGATCAATACTTTCAGGCTGAGCTGGAATTGAATTTCCGTGTGTTGAAAGTGAATGTTTGCGCTCGAATAGGGTGTGTTGTTGGGACGTGAGGAATAGGCCACAGGCAATAAATAATTAGGACGATGTGGTGTTATTACAAAAGGATTATCGTGGCTATAGTTTTCCAGCGCAAAACGCTGCTCCACTACACCTTCAGCATCGGCAGCAACACGGGCTGCTTTTTCTGTTGCAGCCACGGGTTCGCTTTGCGAATTGGACAGGCGTTGTTCACAGAGCGTGCGTAATTCCGCAACGGTGGTGCTTTCGCTTGCCGATTGCAGACTATGCAATAAACACGCGTCGAGCGTTTCTGTTTTTGTTTCCGCGCTGGCGCTTGCACTTGTCACCAAGCATACACAAAAAACACTGTAAATAAGGGATTTATGCATCATTCTTTTTAGACCGAAAACGTAGTGCGCCAATTAGCATAGTTGCACACTGAGCCAATAATTTAATGACAAATTCGGGTTTGCGCGTCAGGAACAGCATGGTCATGCTGCGTGGATAAACATCGTCTTCCGCTGGCCGTTGTTCAATTTTAGCGGCAATCAGAAGGCGTTGGGCCAGTAATTTATGTCGCAGAATTGTGCGTTGTTCAGTCAGTGTGCTTTTGTCCGTGGCAGTCATAAATGACCCTTTAACATTTCCAGGTCCAGAGAAATTTCTTCTCGTGTTGCCGCAAAGCGCTTGCTACCCAAGGCGGATAATAGTTTAAAACGCCGCCACGCCACGACCGTTAACAGCATATAAAAAACCATGATCATCAGCAAAGCGTGGAGACGGTAGGGTGTGTCCCAACTCAGTGCCAGCGCGAGTAGTGAGCCAAACAGCATGACAAATAGAAAGCTGACAAAGCTCAATGCGGCAAACAGGCCTAATTTAAACAGACGGTTTTTTTCTTCGGCCCATTCAATCTGCGCTAATTGTCCATGCAGCGCTGCTTGCGTGAAAACATCAGCGCCTGCTTTACACAGAATTCGTAATATCTTAAACGGGTCAATGGATCCGCTGCTCTTGTCTGATAACAGCGGATCCTTTGAATCCTCGCCTGTTATTTTTTCTGTTAGCGGTGTTTGCATTATGAGAAGGGGTCCCGCTTTATGAGCGTCGACTCAGCGCAAGACCCAGCAACAAGCCAACGGCAGTGCCAATACCAATGGCGGTCCAGGATTGTTCGTGAACATATTTATTAGTCTGTGCAACAGAGTTACGTGCGCGGTGCGTAATCT
>DAIRVL010000183.1:0-4615 GCA_036802845.1 Pseudomonadales bacterium
ACAAGCCGTTTTATAATCAAACGGCTGTGGTCATGGACACGAATCGTCATATTCAATCTATCAGGCTGTTGAAAAACTACTACGCTTGCAAATACTGCGTTAAACATGGGTTCAAAATTCTCATTTACTCTGAACTGCGGTTTTTCTCCTGTTTCTTCCTTGTCTTTGTTTCGCTCGTAACGTTTTTCAATAGTCTGCTAAGCCATGTGGCTTTCTCAGTGCTTGTAGGCAAGCAAGTGTTTACGAAAGCCGTGTTTAATTGCGCTATAGGTACTACGATCTTTGGACGCAAGAAACAGCGCTTTTTCCATTGTCTGGATTTGCAAGGATTCAACTGGATAAATCCCATCTACAATACCTCTGGCAAAACATTCTTCGCCCCCGAGCCGTATACCCGTTAAAGCCATTTCATACAGTGCATGAGGATTGGGTAAAAGTTTTATAATGTCCGTCATCACCGGCGTAAAGGGCAGCTTGACATCAATTTCAGAAAAACAAAAACGACCTTTATCCGCACGCATATAACGAAAATCCAAAGCGCAAGCCATAATGGCACCACCGGCATAGGTGTTGCCTGTGAGACATCCGATTGTTGGCAAATTGAGCAGGCTTAAACGCAGATAGAGTTTTTCCATTGCACGTACGAGTGCATCGCGCTCGGATTGAGTCTGCGCGATAAACCAGTTCAGATTAATACCATTACACCATGTTTTTTCATCACTGCTTGTGATCAGCAGGCTGGCGTTTTCCTTGCTGCCCTCTATCTCATCAAGGCAGGCATGGTAGTCATTCAGCACCTGCGTGGTGAAGGTATTGTCAGTGCCTGGGTCGTTAAGTGTTAATACGTATACTGGACCGTTTTTGCTCAGTGCTACTTTTGCCATAACTTAATTTCCTTGTTGCATTCGTTTTATTTTTATATGTCGGCATTTGCATTGAGAAATGCCGTATGCCTTGTGTGCTATTCTAGCCACATTTGCACCTGTGCAGGCTAACAAGCGCTCTGTGATTAAAAAATAAGTAATCGTTTTATAAACCCGCTTCATCTAATAAATTGACCTACATTATGCGTTTTTTAGCTCATGTTAAGCACTGAAATAAAAAAAGACATTCAGACAGCGTATAGCCGTTTTCTTAAGAGTAAAGGCTATGCCCCGCGCCGTGATCAACGCACCATGATCGCTGAAATTGCCAAGGTGCTCGCGAATGCCGACACCTTGCCCGACAGAGGGTCGTCCACACGCGCCCCCGTGGCTGTTATAGAGGCTGCCACAGGTATTGGCAAGACGATCGCGTACTTGATTGCAGCACTACCTGTCGCGCAGGCGAGGGATAAAAAAATAGTGCTATCAACGGCGACCATTGCCCTGCAGGAGCAGATTCTGCTTAAGGATCTGCCTGATCTTCGCAAACACAGTGGTTTGGTTTTTGAATTTGCATTGGCCAAAGGACGAGGGCGTTATGTATGCACGTCAAAGCTGGTTAATTTACTGGAAAATGAAACGCATCCCCAGCAAAGCCTGGTTTTTGGGGGAGGACCTTCTGTCACACGTGATCATGCAGCGATGCAGCGGTATCGAGCGCTGAAAGAGGCGTATTTTGCAGACGAATGGACCGGTGATCGTGACAGTTGGCCTGAGGCAATTTCAGATCATGAATGGTATCCATTAACAGCAACGCACTTTGAATGTGCGGGACGGCGATGTCAATTTGTCGACCATTGTCCCTTTTTTAGCGCACGCAAAGCGATACAGGATGCGGACTGCATTATTGCAAATCATGATCTGGTGTTGTCCGATCTGGCCTTGGGGGGTGGGGTTGTACTGCCGCCGCCCGAAGAGACCATCTATATTTTTGACGAAGGTCATCATCTGGCAGAAAAAGCACTGGATCATTTTTCCTACAAATTACGATTGCGGCAGTCGGAGCAATGGCTGCAACAATTTATTCTTGAAGTGCCGCACTGCGTCCAACAATTGAAATTAGCGGCAGACGCGCAGTCATTACTGGAAAAAATCGTAGAATCAGCGCAGTCGATCCGTGAATTGTTTGTCTATGCCAACCCGCTGTGCCAGCAAATTCTGGAACAAAAAGAGCAGTTCCGATTTGCACACGGTGAGATAGCACCGGCTCTGAAGCATCTGGCACATGAATTTATTCCGCCCTTGCAGCGTTTGATTCAAGCGCTTGAAACGTTGATAGCCTTGCTTAAAAAACACAGTGAAGAAAAAGAAAGCGCAGGTTTATTGGCAAAATATGAGCATTGGCAGTTTGTGTTGGGCTTTAGCCTTCGTCGTTCTCAGCTCTTCTTGCAGCTATGGACGGGCTACATGCAGGATGATGCGGCGACGCGGGTGCCTCACGCTCGCTGGCTGGATCAACTATTGGTAGCAGGCTCGCATGATATTGAGCTTCATTACAGCCCCGTGCTTGCGGCCGACGTGCTGGTGGCTTTTTTGTGGCGCAAATGTTTTGCAGCGGTAATGACCTCTGCCACCCTGTCGTTAGGGGGAGACTTCGGTCGTTTTAAAATGCAAACAGGTTTGGGTGCTGAAAGTCACTATGCCTGTTTCGAAAGCCCCTTCGACTACTTGCATGCCGCCCAGTTGGTGATTCCTCCGCAAGCTGCAGACCCCACGGATGAAAGCAAACACCTCAGAGGCATTGTTGATTATATTCATCAGTGCGTTAAATTAGATGAAGGTGTATTGGTGCTTTTTAATTCGCAACGCCAGATGGATGAGGTCTATGCGCACTTGTCATCGGTGTTCCAGGACATTACCTTGGTGCAGGGCATGCAGTCGAAACAAAGCATTATCAAAGAGCACAAAAACAAAATTGAGTGCGGCGAAGGGAGCATCATCTTCGGATTGGCAAGTTTTTCCGAAGGTGTCGATCTGCCAGGAAAATACCTGGAACATGTGATTATTGCGCGCATTCCATTTGCCGTACCGTCTGATCCTGTCTCAGCTACATTGTATGAATGGCTCGAAAAACAAGGAAAAAATCCCTTTGATCAGGTGTCCATACCTGATGCGATTATGCGTCTGGTACAGGCATGCGGACGTTTGTTACGAAATGAGGATGACAGGGGAAAAGTTGTAATGCTTGATAGACGCATTATTACGAAACCCTATGGCAAAAAAATACTCAGGGCGCTGCCACCCTTTCAACTGGTAGTACAGCCCCCTGAGTGATAGAACGTAGAGTTGATTTTAATCGGTCAGGTCTCGCCAGTCGTTGGTTTTCTTGGCTTCGCTGGATTTTTTATCCTCTGTTGAGGGTGTTTTTGTTGTTGCTGTGCCGGTATTTTCAAGGATAACTGACCAGTCTTTTGTTTTTTGTTGCTCTTTTAACCTGTTGCGCGCTTCTTCTTCTTTTTGTTTTTGAGCTTGTTCTGCGCGTAGACGCTCCTCCGCTTCTTTTTGTTTTAAGGCATTGAGCTTATTAAGTTCCTCTTGTTTGGCTTTTTCTCTGGCCTCTGTTTCTTTTAGTTCGCGTGCGGATTTTTCTTGTGCTTCACGTGCAAGACGTGCCTTTTCTGCAAGCGCTTTTTCTTGCTCACTTTTTTCTTTTATTGCTTGAAGACGAGATTCTTCTGCCTTTTTTAAGGCAGCACTGGCAGTGGAAATTGTAGCAGACAGACCGTTTTGGCATTTTTTAGTGGAAGAGATGGCGTTTGTTACTTGTTGATAGCTACGAAGTGACGACAGGTTTGAATTGGCGCTGGTTTCGCGTTTTTTAATAATGGGGGCTATTTCATTTTCGGATTGACGCAAAAGCTCCGTTGTTTTAGCAATATTGGGCTGTGAAGGCTGTTTAACATTGATGAGTTTTTCTGCCGAGTTACACGTTTCCAGTGCTTTTGCGGCCTGTTTGTAGTCATTTTGAATTGTTGCTTCAATTTTTATTAAATTATCGGCAGCAACATCAATCTTTTTCTTGAGATTTTCACAACGTCCAATCTTGATTGAAACGGAACTGACTTTAGTGATTGAGGGGGTAACTTCAATGGCTTTTTTATAGAGATCCTCATAGCGTTTATAGGCATTGGTAGCCTCAGCCATGTTTGATTTCGCAAGCAAATTTTTGCTTTCCTCGCAGGCGGTCAAGGCGCTTTCCATAATGGGGAAGGCTTTTGTTCGCAAAATGTCTTGACGGGCATTTTCACAAAATTCAATATCCCTTGAAATATTCTGTTCAGTTGTTGTCAGAATACTTGGGTCAATCTTGGCGGCTTTGTCTTTTAACTGGAGATATTTATCAAACAGCTCCATGGCCTGGTTGATGTCTTGCGCTCTGATACGCTGCGCCTGCGTGCACTCGTTATAACCTTGTTTAAAGGTATCAACTGCGAGTTTGAAATTCGCATTTTCGGCGTACACGCCAAGGGTGAAAAAAGATAACAAGGGGGCTGCGAGCCACGCCATGAGAGCAATTGAATTCTTGTTTGCCATTTGATGATTCCTTGAGCCTTGATCGTGCCTGTTATAAAAATACAGAGCCATAAGAATAACTCCTTATGAAAGCTTAGCAGGTTGTTGAAAAACTACTACGCTAGCAAATACTGCGTTAAAAATGGGCTCAAAATCCTCATTTACGCTGTGTAAACTGC
>DAIRVL010000184.1:0-4570 GCA_036802845.1 Pseudomonadales bacterium
CACCATGATCCAGGGTAATTGCAGGTGCTGCCGGCTCGGCTTCTTCCGCTTTGGTTTCTACCGCAGTTACCGGCATTTCAATTGACTCAACAGCCGCCGTGTCTGCTGCCATGGTTTCAACAACCGCAGGGTTTGTATCAGAGCTTGCGGACTCAACAGCCGATTCCTCTGCCCAGGCAGGTGCATTCACGAGCAAAACACTCAATAACAAAAATTTAAGCGCTATTTTTTTGTTCACGATTAGACTCCAGATAATTAGAAAAACGGGATCAGATAGCATCAGCACCGGATTCACCCGTACGTATACGAATGACTTGTTCCAGACTGGTAACAAAGATTTTGCCGTCACCAATTTTCCCGGTATTTGCTGCCTTGGTAATTGCTTCTATCACCTGGTCAAGAAGTGCGTCTGTAATAGCCACTTCTACTTTCACCTTAGGCAAAAAATCTACAACATATTCCGCACCACGATAGAGCTCGGTATGCCCTTTCTGGCGACCAAAACCTTTCACCTCGGTTACTGTAATACCTTGAACACCTATTTCTGACAGTGCTTCACGCACATCATCCAGTTTAAAGGGTTTAACAACCGCCGTTACGAGCTTCATTTTTTGTTTCTCCTATGAAATAACAAACTCACCGGTCAAAAATGCAGAAGCCATGCCAACAAAGCATCAGCACAATACATTTGTAATACACAAGGTAAACATTTTTAATACGCTTTTAACAAAAGGCGGGGGGAGTTTTTTGTCCGCAATAAGGCGGACGGCGCGGACAGGCTGTTTTTTAAGCGTCCTAACAGGAATAAGCCTTAGATAACGTGCTGGAACAGGATAAAAAATCCGTCTTATTTTTTGTTGTTTGGCAAGTGCACTAATACATCTTGATATGCACCAAAAAACATAAACATATTTTTTTACATTAGAACAAACCGTAAATAGCACCTTAATGGTGCGTATTTCATGAGCAAGGATGATATTGGTGCGAATGATTGCGTTATAACAGTGCAAAACGGATTACTATCATCCTTGTAAATGCCACGCATCAGAGCCTGACACGTGGATTATTTGGACAGGCGCATTATCTACAGGCTTTTGCTGACCACTTCAAAAAGATCATTTGATAAGACCGGCGCCGCTTTAATTTTGTTTAATGCCGCAATCATAAGTGTCTGACGTTTTTGATCCTGATGTCGCCATTTCGATAAGGGGTTTACCAAACGTGCAGCAATTTGCGGATTGATAGTATCCAGCTTGATGACTGTCTCACTCAAAAACGTATAACCCTCCCCGTCTTCACGATGAAAATTGATCAGGTTGGCTGTGCAAAATGTTGCGATAAGCGAGCGAACCTTATTGGGATTGGTGATTTCAAAAAGCGGATGTGTCATCAATGCTTTTATTCGATCCAGGGTATCGGCCTGAGGTGAGGCCGCCTGAATGGCGAACCACTGATTAACGACCAAATCTTCATGTTTCCATTGCTCCAAAAATTTGGCCAGCGCGATGCTGCTTTGAGGTGCGGCCACGTTAACCAAGGCGCGCAAAGCGGCCGACACATCGGTCATATTGGTCGCGTGTTCAAACTGCAAATAACACGTGTCGTTTATCGTTGAATCATTCAGCGCCATCAAATAGGTCAGGCACGCATTTTTTAAACTACGCTGTGCAATCTGTGCCGCCGTTGGTAAATAGTTTTCCTGCGTTTGATTCTGCTCATACACCGCCAAAAACAGATTTTTTAAATTTTCAGCCAACTGTGCAATCAGTTGATCTCTGACCACATGCACTGCGGTGACATCGGCCACAACCATTTGCTCCAGTAAATAATTCTCACTCGGCAAACTCAGCATTTTAGCCACCATGGCCTTATCCAGCTCGGTGCTTTCAAGCACCGATTTAAAGCCTTGCAGTAAAACCGGATCAAGTTCGACAGGCAAGGCTTTCCGGTGATTTTCAACTTGTTCAAAAATACATTGTTGCGCTAATTTCTGCGCGGCCTCCCAACGATTAAAACCATCGTTATCGTGACGCATTAAAAAACTTAACTGCTGTTTTGTGTAGGAATACTCCAAATTAACGGGTGCCGAAAAACCTCGCAACATAGAGGGCGTGGGTCGCGTATCAATGTGTGAAAACACAAAGCGGTGTTTGGTTTGATTCACTATTAATATTTTTTCTTTGCACGCATTTTCGTTCTGATTTGAATGAGCGTCCTGCTCGAGAATCAAGGGCAATTCCTTGCCATTCTCGCCCAATAAAGCCAGCGTAAAGGGTATATAAAAGGGTTCTTTTACGGATTGCTGCGGTGTGGGGGGGCAACTCTGAGTAAGCTCCAGGGTATAGGTGCGAGCAGCCTGATCATAGGCATCGCTCACCTGCAGGCGTGGCGTACCGGCTTGCGTATACCAGCGTTTAAATTGCATCAGATCGATAGCGTTAGCCTCTTCCATGCACGCCACAAAATCATCGGTGGTCACCGCCTGACCATCAAAACGTTCAAAATAAAGATCACAACCTTTTCTGAAACCCTGCTTGCCGACCAGGGTATGAATCATCCTGACCACTTCGGCCCCTTTGTTATAAACGGTGGTGGTGTAAAAGTTGTTCATTTCTATGTAGCTTTCAGGGCGCACCGGGTGCGCCAGTGGCCCTGCATCTTCAGAAAACTGCAGGGTTCTCAGAAACGTGACATCCTCAATGCGTTTTACGGTTCGCGAACCCATATCGGCGGAAAACTCTTCGTCTCGAAATACCGTAAAGCCTTCTTTTAAACTCAGTTGAAACCAGTCGCGACACGTGACACGGTTACCGCTCCAGTTATGAAAATATTCGTGCGCCACCACGCCTTCAACACGCTGGAAGGCTGCATCGGTGGTCGTATCAGGATGTGCCAGAACACAGGAGGTATTAAAAATATTCAGTCCTTTGTTTTCCATGGCACCCATATTGAAATGACTGACCGCAACGATCATGTAACTATCCAGATCGTATTCACGTCCATACACATTTTCGTCCCAGGCCATTGATTGTTTTAGCGCGTGCAAGGCATAGTCACATTTATTCAGGTCAGCGGGCTCAACATAAAGTTGCAATAAAATTGATCGGCCACTCATGGTCGTAAAACGATCCTCTTTTACGGCCAAATTCCCTGCCACCAGCGCAAACAAATAACACGGTTTTTTGAAAGGGTCTTCCCAAAGCACCCAATGACGGCCAGCGGGCAGTTCGCCAGACGCAATTTTATTGCCATTGGAAAGCAACAAGGGATAGGTTTTCTGATCGGCCTCAATGCGTGTGGTGAATTTTGACATCACGTCTGGACGATCAAGGTAATAGCTAATATGCCTGAAGCCTTCAGCTTCGCATTGCGTGCAAAACATGCCGTTAGACAGATACAAACCTTCAAGACGGGTATTTAATTGCGGTTTGATTTCTGTCTCGATATCAAGCACAAACTGATCAAAGGGCGCGTCAAATTCAAGATAACTGTCACCTGATTCAAATTCATCGGATGTCAGTTCGCGCTCATTTAAACGCAGACTTTTTAATACCAATTGATCACCACCGTCGAGGCGCAAGGTGGTGGGTGGCGTGGCCAGCGCTGGATTGCGTCGCAGATGCAAACGCGAAAACACCTGTGTGTAACCTTCGAACAATTTAAAGGTCAACTCGGTTTTATCAATAAAATAACGCGGTGGCTGATAATCTTTTAAATAAACAGGTTTAGGGACGGCATTGTCTTTCATTGTAAATATCCTCGATAAAAAAGATAAAGGCTTCACTGCGGCCCAACCCAACACCAAATCGAGCGGCATTAAGAAGGTGCCGTGATAAAGACCGCGTTAACAAGACCAAGCATTCAATACCGCCTGAATTGATAACACCTTCGTTTTATTTGATTTTTAATTCGTGAATCTCGTCGGGCGCATCCAGTTGATCATAATTGCTACTATCTTTTTTAGGGTTATAGATATAACCCACGCGCTCATTCAGCGTTTTATGCTGGTGATCGTAGGCAATAATAGCTTGCAAACAGTGTTCTCTTTGTTCGTTCGTCAAACACACACCATTAGGCCACTTGCCCAGCTCCACGGCTTTTTTGATATTTTCGTACAGGTCAGGCGTTAGACGTGCAATAAGATCGTTGTAATTCATGAAAAGGAATACCACAGCGTTAACAAAGAAAAAATAGGGTTATAAGGGTGAACTCCAGCCCAGTTTTGATCGACACGCATCATAAAAGCTGTAGCTTAGCGGGTGAATCAACTCAAGTTTATGCGGTTTCTTGCTGATGGAAATCACGTCGTGCGGTGCCACTTCAATACCGGGTTGTCCATCACAATTCACCTGGGGGTTCACCGCACTGGATGAGCTCACCACAATTTTTATTTCACTGCTGCCGCTTATCACAATGGGGCGACCACTCAAGGTATGAGGAAACATGGGCACTAAAACCAAGGCATCGAGTTTGGGATGCATAATCGGCCCACCACCCGATAAAGCGTAGGCCGTTGAACCCGTAGGGGTTGAAACAATTAAACCATCCGAACGCTGGGTATAGACAAAGT
>DAIRVL010000185.1:0-4548 GCA_036802845.1 Pseudomonadales bacterium
TCCTTTTCCAGCAAGACAAACAAGCCGACGCTGAAAGCGAATTTAAAAAAGCCTTGTCTTTGGATAAAACATTACTGCCTGCCATTTCAGGCTTGGCAAAGCTTTACGAAAAACAGGGAAATTTACCCGCCGCAAAAGAGCAGCTCACCCTTGCCGTAGACAGCGCTCCAGACAGTGTGCCGGTGTTGGCGCAAGCCTTACAGTTTGGATTGCAGCACAATGACCCAGAGTGGGTGCTCACTAAAATTAAAACCCTTCAGGCCAGCAAAAAAGATCTAATTGCGCCTTCACTTGTTCTGGCTGCTTTTTATTTTCAGAAACAGGATTTTCTACAAGCGCAAAAATACCTTGATAGCGCTGAAATAATTAATGCCAATGATCCGCTGCTAAAAACCATGAGCAGTAATTTGCACTTTATCAAAGCTGTTCAGGCCGCCAGAACTGGCAATAATAAAGAAGCTTTGGCGCAGATCAATCACACGCTTGTGCTGACCCCTAAAAACATACGCGCTTCTATTCTCAAAGCCGGCATCCTTCTCAAGGATGGCAAACGTGATGACGCGCTGGCCATAGCCAAAAACTTAAAAAACGATGAAGAGACTAAGATAATAGGCTGGGAATTAGAAGGAAATATCTGGGCCCAACTGGCACAGTTTGATAAAGCTCTGACTGCATATAACGAAATATGGCGCACAAATAAAAACAGTGGCTTAGCACTAAAGATGTATCAAATTAAAAAAGAAACCAATGAAAATGACGTAGCCATGCAGCATGTCGTTGATTGGGCAAAAGCTGAACCCAAAAATCTGGATGCGCTTATTACACTGGCCATGCTGCAACAAGAAAATAAAAACCAACAGGCGGCAATTGATCTCTACGAACAGGCGCTTGCTTTAAAAAATGATAATCCCCTGGTATTAAATAATCTGGCCTATATCTATTTTGAAAACTCTAATCCCAAGGCGCTTGAATTGGCCGAAAAAGCCTACACGCTTGCCCCAAAAAGCCCTGCAATAGCGGATACCTATGGCTGGATTCTGGTTAAAAACAATCAGCTTGAAAAAGGGTTACCTATTCTTAAACAGGCCGCTGAAGCAGCGCCTAAAGTAAAGGATATTTTGCACCATTACTCTGAAGCATTGACCATGAACGGTGATGTTGAAGAGGCCGCTAAGGTTATGACTCAAATAACCAAACTATAAAAGTGACCTTAACTATCGCCTTTATTTGTCCCTTTATTTTAGGCAAATCACCTAGGCATGCGCTCTTTCAAGCGTGGCATGTCTGGGGCAATCAAAGTGCCGTGTTTAGATAGCACTCTATTTCTCTTCCATATTGCTGAAGATTTTCGATAAGCGCTTGTGTGGCTGTAGTTTGACCTTGATCAGACGGGCTTTGTCGCAGGCTATCCAGTTTTTTGAAATAGACTTCCAGCGTCAAGAAACCTTCCCCTTTGTTATCAGTCAAACGTTGACGGCAATGGTTTTGCCAGCGTTTTTTTTCATCCTGCGTAAGGCTTTCGGGAAAATTACGTGCACGGTATCTGAATAACATCTCCGTTAATCGGTGATCCTGAAATGATAATGCGCGTTTGCCAATTGTTCAGCCGTGCTTTTGCGAATCTGGGCAAACTGTTTTTTATCGTTATCGTGAAAAAATCCGCCACTGTAGATTAACAAATCAGGGTCAATATTCTCGCTTTCGAATGGCGTACTAAAGACCTGGCTTAATTTTTCAGACAAGTTATGAGCGCCGCTGATTTTTTCGTAATGCTGTTTGCAACGTACAAGATCAAGTTGTAAACGTTCGGCATCGCCGGCGCGTAAAACACTTAAGGGCGCGATAATAGGCGAGCGATTAAAATGGATCGTTTTCAGTGGTATACGTATTTCACTTTCATCAAGCGCACTTTGCGCAGTAAAAATACGGTGGTGAATTTCCTTCGCTGACAAACTCAGGAGCGGTTCGGGATCGATACTCAGGTCGTAAACAATGACCCCGTTGGTATTCGTCGGATGTTGCATAAGAGGAATAACCAGCGCCAAACAATTCTTTTGTGCTGAATACTTTGACGACACATGCAACAGCGGTTTGCCTGATTCGATCTGAAGCATGGATTGAACGGTATGTTTGTTGCGCAAACTAAAGGCATGGTCATACAGCTTTGGCTGTTTTGTTTTCAGTAAACGCGCCAGATCAATCGTAGCGCGCACATCAGACAAGGCATCGTGGGCGTCTTCATGATGCAGCCCGTTTTCTTTGGTCAGTAACTCCAATTTAAACCGTGTCACGCCGTGTTCATCTTTTGGCCAAACGATGCCTTCAGGTCGAAAGGCATGTACGGCGCGCACTAAATCAATAATGTCCCAACGCGAATTACCATTACGCCATTCCCGCTCGTAGGGGTCATAAAAATTGCGGTAGAGTGTGTTCCGGGTGACTTCATCATCAAAACGCAGGGTGTTATATCCCACACCGCAGGTGCCGACTTGCGCCAGTGCCTGATAAATCGCCGCAATAAACTGGTATTCTGGCAGGCCCAATTCATTGACCTGATCCGGGGTGATGCCGGTAATCAGACAAGCTTCAGGATGCGGCAAGGCATCGATGCTTTGTTTGCAATAGATATTAAGCGGCTCACCGATCACGTTTAACTCCAGATCGGTACGTATCCCGGCAAATTGCGCTGGGCGATCCCGACGTGGATCAATGCCGAAGGTTTCATAGTCGTGCCAGAACAAAGTGTTTTTATGGGCCACCACGTTTACTCTCCTTATCTATTCTATGTTCTTATCACTGCTTTTCTATTGAAACCAATAAAGCCAATTAAACAAATCAAACTTGATAGAAGCCAAAAAAATTAACCTGATGACTGCGTGCAATGGAGACTATCATCATCACCACAACCAAGGCGGCCACCCAGGCCAGTATTTTCTGTTTTTTGCTGCGGCCATATTTCAAGGCGATGGAACCCAAAACGATATACAGCAAGAGCAACACTATTTTCGCCAGCAACCAATGTTGCACCATGGGATTTTGCTGCGTGAGCACGGCCAGTGTCACCCCGGAAAGCAATAAAACGCTATCAATAACATGCGGCAACACCTTAACCCAGCGGGCTTGCAGTAGCGGTGAGTCTCTTAACATCCAGACACCACGCACAAAAAAACCTGAAATTGTGAGTAGTGCACAGCTCATATGCAGGATTTTAATCCATAGAATCATCTGTTTTTTCCCTTTGCGCTTTTTCTGGTCGCGGGCCAAAAAAGGCCAATAAAGTAGCTATAACACAGGCCGCTGCTGCCATTAGAAAACTAAAATGTGCGCCGTAATTGCTCCAGCTATAGGAGGCATAAAAAGCGCCCAAGGCCCCTCCTGCCCCAAAACAAAAACTGACATAAAGCGCCTGACCATGCACTTCGAGTTTTCCGGGGAAATAAAACCGGACAATGCGCATGCTGGCTGCATGACAGGCGCCATAACTTGCCGCGTGTAATAGCTGGGCAACACCAAGTAACAAGAGGCTATCAGGAAAACTGGCAATCAAGCCCCAACGCACTGCCGTTAACAAGAGGCTTATGCTTAGCAGGTTATAGTCAGACACGCGCATAAAAATTCGATGGGCATAGATAAACAGCACCACTTCTGCCAGCACACCCAGCGCCCATAAACTTCCTGCCGTGCTTTTTGAGTAAGCGTGCTGTTCAAGAAAAAGCGTGTAAAACGTGTAATAAGGCGCGTGTGAGAACTGCAACAAGGCACCGATCAGCAAAAATACAATAACTTCCTTGCGCAAAATAGCCTGAAAAATAGAGGGTGTTGTGTGTTGTATATCCAGTGGCACAGGGGCGCTGGGCACTATAAAACTCATCACAATAATGGCCATTACAGTCACTGCCAGATAATTGGGCAGAGCGGCCACCGATACACTATCGAATAAGTAACCCAGACCCATAACAGACACAATAAAACCCATCGAGCCCCATAAACGGATTTGCCCATAACGGTTGGCCTGAGTGCCCAAGTGCCCCAGCGTTAATACTTCCATTTGTGGTAACAAGGCGTCACGAAAAAAACTGTAGGTGAACAACAAAATCACCAGAACCCAGAAATCATGCAAAAAGAAAACGCCCATCAGAAAAATACCCGACAACACGGCCCCTATCCGTAGAACCACAATGTCCCGGCCAATTTTTGCTGAAAGCCAGGTCCATACGTTAGGCGCAATGACTTTGCTCAGCATGAGAATGGCCGATAACAGGCCTATCTCTTCAATACTGAGTCCTTTTTCTTTGAGGTAAACGGTGAGGTACGGAATAAATGCGCCAAGCTGCGCAAAATAGAAAAAATAAAATCCCGAAAGCCGCCAATAGGGAATCCGTGACGACCCGCTTGCCTGAGGCGAAACGCTTATGCGCCCACCTCGGGTTTGATTCGTGGCGTATTCACAATCACACCACTGTTCTGCCCCCGATGGCGTAATAGGTGATCCATTAACACCAGCGCCATCATGGCTTCGGCAATGGGCACGGCACGAATGCCGACACA
>DAIRVL010000186.1:0-4543 GCA_036802845.1 Pseudomonadales bacterium
TGGTCTGAATCTTCTGGGGATGTGGCTTATTTTTATGTTATTCCCCCAGACCTTAAGCCTGAAGACGGGGGCTGTTATTTTGCTGAGTTCCATGGTGGCTTGCAGTAGTGGACTGTGGATTTTTGCGCCCCAGGTGGAGAGTTATGTCGGGCTTTCAGCCGCTTTGCATGGTTTGATTATGGGTGCTGCTGTGATTGATTATCGCCAACACGTGTTCACCAATAGCCTTTTGTTGTTAGGTGTTCTTGCTAAAGTGCTCTGGGAAAATTCGCCGTATTACAGTGACACCATGTCAACTTTAATTGGTGGTCAGGTACTGGTTCAATCCCATCTTTTTGGCGCCGTTTCGGGTGCAGTGGCAGGGCTTATTCGGCTTGTTTGGCGGCGTGTTTACATAAAAAAAGCAAGGATAATCGCGTAACGCACGGCCTTGCCAAGCACAATAAATAACAAGGACGCCAGAAAAGGCAAGCGCAGCCAGCCGGCCAGAAGGCAGAGCCCATCGCCTATTAAAGGTACCCAGGAAAATAACAAGGCAAGGGCGCCCCATTTTTGTAAGACATCGAGGGCGCGACGATTTTTATGTGCCAGCGAGTTATCCAGTGGAAACCGTTTCGCGGCAATAAAACCCATGAACCAGGTAATCAAAGCCCCCAGCGTGTTGCCCATGGTGGCTGTCAGCCAAAGCGCGCCAGGGTTGAATTGATGGAGTGAAGCAAGATAAGCGAGCACAAATTCCGAGCCACCCGGTGCCAGGGTGGACGAAATTAAGGAGCTGATAAATAAGCCCCATAAACTCATGCTGTAATCCATAGACTGTGTCCATAAATTTGTCACTATCCCTGTTGCCGCACTAAAAATCAATGTGTTCGCTTTAAACAGTAAACCGTCTCGATTCAATCGTTTTGTGGGTCATGGGTGTTACAAGAATCTGTGTTCGCGGTTTGACAGGGGCTTGGCAAGGGCGTACCTTTTAGAGCGCGAACACGCAGTAATTCTGTTGTACATGGAAGTGTGTCAGCAGCTCTGAACGCTCCGTTTTTTCACTAATAACAATAATGCTTATGGAGGTACCATGTCCAAACCACAAACGGTGCTGACTGCCGTGGGGCAGCAGCAAGACAATCCCTATCTTGAAATTCTCAATCGACAAAAGGCGTCTTTTAAGCGCAGAGGCATATCAACCTGTGAGCAACGTCAAGAGCATCTAACGCGCTTACAAAAAGCGGTTATTCAATATAAAGATAAATTGGTTGAGGCGACGCAAAGTGATTTTGGTCATCGCTCGCCTCACGAAACGCTGGCCAGTGAAGTGCTGGCGGTGGCCGGCGAGGCCGCTGCCCACAAGGGTAAACTGAAAAAGTGGATGAAACCACAAAAGGTACCCTTTAGTTTGCAGGCGGCAGGCGCCAAAGGAAAAATCATCTACCAACCTAAAGGGGTGGTGGGTATTCTGGGCGCCTGGAATTACCCTGTGGCCATGATTTTTTCACCCTTGGTTGGTGTGCTGGGTGCGGGTAATCACTGCATGATCAAACCACCTGATCTAACCCCTGCCGTGGGTGAGGTCGCAAAAGAACTCATCGCCAATAACTTTGATGAAGATCATATTACGGTTATCACCGGTGATGTGGCTGTGGCGGCGCAATTTGCCGAATTGCCATTTGATCACCTGATGTTTACCGGTGGCACCTCCATTGGTCAGAAAGTAATGATGGCGGCCGCTAAAAACCTGACCCCGGTAACGCTGGAAATGGGCGGCAAATCGCCGGTTATTATCAGCCGTAATTATCCGATTGGCGAAGCGGTTGATCGTTTATTGATGGGCAAGTGCGTTAATTCCGGTCAAACATGTATCGCCCCTGACTACATTTTGCTGCCTGAAGAAAAACAGCAGGAGTTTGTTGATTACATTACCGCGCGTTATGCTGAGCGTTACCCAAGCTTGGTAAATAATCAGGATATCACCTGGATTATCAACGATCGTCACCATAAGAGAGTCTTGGGTCTGATTGATGATGCGCGCAAAAAGGGCGCTACAGTCATTCAGGTGAATCCAAAAAATGAACAAATACCTGAAAACAGCCGTGTAGTGCCACCCACTATTATTACCGGTGTGACCGATGACATGGCAGTTATGCAACAGGAAATTTTCGGCCCGGTTTTGCCGGTCAAAACCTACAAGCATATCAGTGAAGCTATTGAATATGTAAATGATAGACCGCGTCCATTGGCCCTGTATTACTTTGATGAAAACAGGGAAGCCGCCGACGAAGTCTTGCGTCAGACTATTTCTGGCGGCGCATGCGTGAACGACACCATGTTACACATTGCGCATGAAAACCTGCCTTTTGGTGGTTCCGGGCCCAGCGGTTTAGGGCGTTATCATGGTTTTGATGGTTTTGTGGAGTTTTCACATAAAAAAGGGGTGTTGTATCAAAACAAACGATTTGCTGCTTCTAAGTTTGTCAAAGCACCTTATCCACCCACAGCGTTAAAGGTCATGAACTTTTTTGCCCGTTTTCTGGGTTAATACGTAACATCTAAATCCTCTGCACTGCTACGTTGCTGGATCGTGTAAAAATCGCGATCCAGCACGTCTTCAAAACAAGCCCGCGCCGTCCTTTGCCTGTCCTGTCATCACCTATACTTGTACTTGCTAAGAGCTGTGTTAGCACAGGCACAGCACGTTTCTTTTTATAATCTGGAATGTTATGCAGCTGGATGGGTATCAAGTTCAAGAGCGCATTGGTCAGGGTGGCATGGCGACTGTTTATAAAGGCATGCAGCAGTCGTTAAACCGGCCTGTGGCGCTTAAGGTGCTTAAAAAAAAATTACTCGATCGTAGCGAAGTCAAAGCGCGCTTTGATATGGAATCGCTGATCATCGCACGTCTTAAACATCCGAATATTATTGATGTTATTGATCGGGGCCTCACGGCCAAAGGGCAACCCTATTTTGTCATGCAATACGTTGAAGGCGATGATCTTAAAACGCTGATCAAGAAAGATGAATTAAGCATGGTCAGGCGTATCCATATCGCCATGCAAATTTGTAAAGCCTTGGCCTATGCCCATGATAACGAAATTATTCATCGCGATATTAAACCGGCCAATGTATTAATTGATCGCCAGTTTAATGCCTATGTGCTTGATTTTGGTATTGCACATTTTTGTGAAAAAACAGGTGAACAAAACGACACGGCACAGCAAACTCGCGTAGGTACCGTCATGGGCACCGCTGCGTATATGGCACCTGAACTTCATGCGTCTGCAGACAATGCGTCAGTACAAAGTGATTTGTATGCTTTTGGTGTGTTGTTTTATGAGTTACTGACAGCCAAACTGCCTTTAGGGCGATTTGAGCCACCTTCTGTAGTAAATCCTAAAATCCCCAAAGCTATTGATCAAATTATCGAAAACTGCCTGGTTTCCGAGCCTTCACAACGACCAGGCTCAGCCGGCCAGATCAAAAATGCCTTGTTGCAACTCATGCGAGGTGCACATCTGGCGCCAGAGCAGAAAGAGCGCGCCAAACAAACCGTGACCAAAGCAGAAGATAAGTTCGCTCTTCTGGATGTAATAAAAGAAGATCAATACGGCGCTGTGTATTTGTTTGAAGACAAAACACAGCACGATTTTCTGGTGATTAAAAAACGGCTGAACAGTCATTCAGGCTTTCGTGAAAGCAAGTTGTTAAGCAATCTGCCTCACGTGAATATTGTAAAAATCAAAGGAGCCTCAAGTAACGAACGGGTATTTATTACGGTGATGGAATATCTCAAGGGTGGTTGCCTGCAAGACCGTCTTATTCAGTCTTATGCCTTAGCTGAATTTTTTCCAATCGCGCTTCAAATAACTGAAGCCATGATTTTTGCGCACCAGAATCAGATTATCCACGGCAATTTAAGGCCAAAAAATATTTTATTCACCTCAGAAGGAAACGCTAAAGTATCGGACTTCGGCTTTGATGAACATTATGGCGAGGATGCAGCGGGCGCAAATTGGTATAACTACTTTGGCGAGGAGAAATCAGTCAAAGCCGATATTTATGCAGCTGGCGTCATCTTTTATCAAATGCTGCTGGGTGGGCAATGTTTACCCCAGTGGAGAAATAAAAAATTGATTACGCACGAATCATTTTCCGACCTTCCCGCGTCGATGAGACAAACCCTTCTGAAAATGCTGCAGATGAATCCTGCGGAGCGTTACGACAGTTTTCCTGCCGTGTTAAGTGATCTAAAAAAACTTGAAGCCTTCTACGGCGCAGGAAAGTCGATGCTGTCCGACAATACAGCGATAAAATTTTCGCGAAAATATCGCGCAATCAGAATTGCTGCCGCTTTATTGCTCACACTCGCTGTTTCAGGTGTTATGTATTATGCGAAATTTGGCAGCGAATCCTTGGGTCTCGTCCAACATTACAGTCATACGATGCTGACATGGTTGTCATCTTTTATCTAAAGATTGCTCAGGTGCATCGGCAAGTTATAGAAAACTCGCGGTGAATTCTTTATTCTGCACGCTCTTTTGATTGCAGTAAA
>DAIRVL010000187.1:0-4533 GCA_036802845.1 Pseudomonadales bacterium
GACTTGCTTAATTTCATTTATGATTCTACTTGAAACCAGCTCCAGTAATTCATAGGGAAGATGGGCCCAGCGTGCCGTCATAAAGTCAATTGTTTCAACGGCTCTTAAGGCAATTACATATTCGTAACGTCTTGCATCACCTACCACGCCAACAGATTTCACCGGCAAGAAAACGGCAAATGCCTGACTGACCCGATGATACAAACCTGCGTGATGAAGTTCTTCAATAAAAATTTTATCGGCCAACTGTAAAATATCTGCGTATTCCTTTTTGACCTCACCCAGAATGCGTACTCCCAAACCTGGCCCGGGAAATGGATGACGATAAACCATGTCATAGGGTAATCCGAGCTCCAGACCTATTTTACGGACTTCGTCCTTGAACAGTTCGCGCAAAGGCTCAAGCAGTTTAAGCTTCATATCTTTAGGCAAACCACCCACATTGTGATGTGATTTAATCACATGCGCCTTGCCTTCTTTAACTCCTGCCGACTCAATGACATCAGGATAAATGGTCCCTTGTGCCAACCAGGCAGCATCAGAAATTTTATCCGCCTCCTGATTAAAAATTTCAATAAACGTTAAACCGATTATTTTACGTTTCTGCTCCGGATCTGAAACACCCGACAAAGCCGATAGAAAACGTTGTTCTGCATTAACACGTATTACTTTTACCCCCATATTCTTGGCAAACATATTCATTACTTGTTCGCCTTCCTGGTAACGCAAAAGCCCGTTATCAACAAAAACACAGGTTAGCTGATCCCCTATTGCCTTGTGCAAAAGCGCAGCAACCACCGACGAGTCAACCCCACCCGATAGCCCCAAAATAACATGCTGATGCCCCACCTGTTCACGAATGCGGGCAATAGAATCCGTGACAATGTTTTGCGAATTCCATAGCAGTTTGCATTGGGCTATATCTTTTACAAAACGCTCCAGAATACGCCCGCCTTGAGCGGTATGCGTGACTTCTGGATGAAATTGAACGCCATAGAAATGCCGATTGACATCAGCCATCACCGCGATGGGTGCACTGCTTGTTGTAGCAACACACTTAAATCCAGACGGAAGTTGTGTCACTTTATCACCGTGACTCATCCAAACATCCAGAAGTGGCGCGCCATTCTGATCAATATGATCCTCAATACCATCAAGCAAGGGTGAGGTTTCAATAACTTGCACTTGCGCATAACCAAATTCACTGGCATTCGAACCTTCGACCCGTCCTCCCATTTGAACTGCCATGGTTTGCAAACCATAACAAATACCCAAAACAGGACAACCCAGTTCAAACACCACATCTGGCGCTCGTGGTGTGGTTTCGCGCGTGACAGTTTCCGGACCACCAGAAAGGATAATCGCTTTAGGTGCAAAATTTCTTATTGCCTGCTCACTGATGTCACTGGAATGAATTTCACAATACACACCAATTTCTCGAATCCGACGTGCAATTAGCTGGGTATATTGCGAACCAAAATCAAGAATCAAAATCTTTTCTTGATGTATATTCTGGACCATTGCATGCACTCACAGGTTGAAGATTAATTTAAGCAATCAGACTTAAACAAAAAAATCCCAAATAATAATGGGGCCTGATTCGCCCCATTACGATCTAACTCACTCATATGACTTATGTCTTTTAACAATACCCCAAACAATACCCCAATCAACCCAAGGGATAGTTAGGAGATTCTTTGGTAATGGTGACATCGTGCACATGACTTTCTTGCATACCCGCAGAAGTCACCCTGACAAACTGACTGTTTGTTTGCATTTCTAATAAGTTTTTCGACCCCGTATAGCCCATGCTTGATCGCAAGCCCCCCATCATTTGATGAATAATAGCGCTCATGGGACCTTTATAAGGCACACGACCTTCAACACCTTCAGGAACCAGTTTATCCACCCCTGAAGAAGCATCCTGAAAATAGCGATCACTTGATCCATGACTTTGAGCCATGGCACCCAGAGAGCCCATGCCTCGATAGGCTTTATAATAACGCCCCTGGAAAAGCTCTACCTCACCAGGCGCTTCTTCTGTTCCGGCCAATAAACTTCCAACCATTACCACATCAGCACCCGCAGCAATAGCTTTGGCCAAATCGCCAGAAAAACGGATACCACCATCAGCAATCACTGCCACACCCGTACCTCGTGCCACTTTTGCCACTTCGGAAATAGCACTTATTTGGGGAACGCCTACGCCAGCAATTATTCTGGTAGTACAAATCGAACCAGGACCAATGCCCACTTTCAGACCATCGGCCCCTGCAGCAATTAATGCCTTGGCAGCGTCGGCTGTAGCAATATTCCCGCCCACAACTTCAATGTGCGGGTAAATATTTTTTATCCATTTAACCGCATCAAGCACACCTTTTGAATGACCATGCGCCGTATCAACCACGAGCATATCAACGCCCGCAACAACCAATGCCCCAACTCGTTCCCGGGAGTTCTCGCCAACGCCAACCGCAGCGCCGACTCTCAACTGTCCGTAATTATCTTTGCATGCATTTGGATAGGCTTCGGCCTTACGAATGTCCTTAAGCGTAACCATTCCTCTGAGCTTGAATTCATCGTTTACTATTAGAACCTTTTCAATTCTATGTATATGAAGCAAATTTTTGATTTCATCTAATGATGTGCCTTCCTTTGCCGTAACAAGTCGCTCTTTTGGCGTCATAATTGTCGTTACAAGATCATTAAAACGCTGCGAAAAACGCAAGTCTCTACTGGTAACTATTCCTACCAGATTTTCTCCATCTACAACTGGTAACCCTGAAATATTGTTCGTCTGAGTGATTTCTATCAGCTCCCCGATGCGCGCATTCGGAGAAACGGTTAATGGGTCTTTAATCACCCCGCTTTCAAATTTCTTTACTGATCGAACTTCTTTTGCCTGGGCATCGATCGTCATATTTTTGTGCAAAACACCGATACCCCCTTCTTGCGCCATTCCAATGGCCAAACGCGATTCGGTGACCGTGTCCATTGCGGCAGACATAAGTGGAATATTGAGCACGATCCCACGGGTGACATGCGTCTTAAGTTCGGTATCTTTTGGTAATACGTCAGAATAAGCGGGAACAAGGAGCACATCGTCGAAAGTCAGTGCATCTAAGGCGATACGTAACATGTATGGAACACCTTGATAGGGGTGGGATAAAGCCTAAATTAGTTGATTATTCTACAAAAAACTTGTTTTAAGGTAAACAACAGGAAAGACAAGACTTGTCATCAACTGCCAAATAGAATAATTTGCACCGCAAAACAACCAAAGATATTTACAGAGGATGTATAAGAAATGTTGGTTTTGGCGATTCTATTTTTTCTTGGCGCGCTCTACGCTGGTTTTTTGTTAGTCAACAGCCACAAAAGAAATATAAAACCACTCGATTTCGTTATTACCATGCACGTATCGTGCGCCCTGCTTGGTATATTGAGTTTTCTCATATACCTAATCATAGAATACAGCACAACAGCTTTAATTGGTTTTTTATTATTCGTGGCTGCCGCTCTTGGTGGTTTTATTCTTTTTAGAATTTTACGCCCGCAAGAAATAAAACCATTAAGTCTGGTCGCAATACATGCAACAGTTGCGATTGCCGCACTTGCCGTCACCACCCTTAGCTTTTTTAACTAAATCCGGCCATCCTGGAACAGCGAACATACACCGGAACAAGATACGGTCTCACTCTATGAATCTATTCATATGACACTAGTCATATGACACCAGCTTTTCACGCGCCAATTCAGATAAATCTGTGAATTTCAGCCCCGTATCATAAAAGTTTTCACCGCATTTTCGACACCAACACGCCTTGGCTTCAAAACCAATTTGACTTGGTGCGCTTACATCTGTTGTATCGACCAAACCAAATTTATAAATATTTCCCTGTTTGAGCGGCATAACACCACTAACAAGAACACCTCCACTTGAAACATCCAAAATCAATCCCACATACTCACTGGTATCTTGATCATAGACATTAACGTAATAAAGTAAATTTCTTCGCGACTCCATTCTTTTATCGAGGATTTTAGGTTGCATTTTTTACACTCCCTGCATATAAAATTCAAACGAAAAACGATTACATACCCATAAGAAATAGACTTTTTATCGAATTTATCAATACAGCATCACATAAGCTACTACAAAATCAGCCAAAGGCTAGCATAAACCTTGATTGTTTTCAGAACAAATATGCCTATCTCTATAAAATAACGTTTAAATCTGTACTCTAATACGATGCAACGTAATAATATTAGCCAATACGCCTATGATACATAGCCAAATCCAGTCTTTAAGCTAAAGTGACAGATACATTACTACAGTACTTTTGTACGCATACATTTAATAAACGGTTTTTATAAACATCTCTAAAAAATGTTGGTTTTTTACGAACACAACAATTAATCAATACGATGAAGTTTGAGTCATATTTGTATGATAAAGAAGATCTTTTTTAGAAAAGAAATAGTCATAACACTAATATTCAGTAGCTTTTATACTCTATTTAGCACTCAATG
>DAIRVL010000188.1:0-4496 GCA_036802845.1 Pseudomonadales bacterium
AGAACACAATCCTTTACATCATAAAATGGTCAATGAGCTTCAGAGCAAGTTTCTGACATTGGGATTCAGTGCGACCAGTAGCGAAATGATTGCACATGAAGTTCAAGATACCAGCAGCAGTGCGGGCGCATGGCGCAATGCACTGTCGGTGCTGGAAAATAAAACGCTGTGTCAGCCCGATGAGTTAAGTAAGCAATTCGGTTGTTATACCTTTATAGGATCCCCCGGTGCCGGTAAAACGACACTGATCACAAAACTGGCCATTGAACATATTAAAAAATTCGGCAAAGACGATCTGATTTTGGTGTCACTGGACAATCAACGACTCGGCGCAAGTTATCAAATTACCCAGCTCGCACAGTTGTTACAAGTGCCCGTTTTTGTGGGCGATAAGGGCGAAAGAATTTTACATAAAATAGATGCCATTGCACGAAACAAAAAAATCCTGATCGATACGGCGGGCGTTACGTCATTAGATAACTATTGGCTGGTCCAGATGCATCTGATCAAACGCTTATCAGAGCTGAATAAAAACATCATCGTTATGCCGTGTACGCAACAGCTGTCAGTATTGGATCACATGATTAATGATTATTTGCTTCTTGATGTTGTAGGGACGGTACTGACAAAAGCCGATGAAGCCACCAGTATTGCAGAAGTTATTAGTGTCAGTATTGAAAACAAATTACCCATCCTGGCAATAAATAACAGTCAGAAATCCAGTGATCCTTTACTCAAGATTAAAGGCAGTGATCTCATCGAAATTATGATGAATAAATCAAGACGACGCAGTGCCGCTGATGATTTTATGTCGTTCCATGCCGCTAAAAATAATCGCAAACGGGCTTCCTGCGAACATTCATCCGCTGATACGAACAGTTCAAATTCGCTTGCGCAGGCGATGGCTGATTTATACATGGAGTAAGCATTAAAAAATTAATCAGGTTTTTTCTATAACTTTGTTCAAATCTAGGCAATTATTAAAAGTGGGTCTTAGTAACTTAATTACATCCGACCCGGCAATTTGGGATCGATAAAAAAAGAGTATCAAGTATGAGTTTTCACCCAGTACAAGTCATTGCAGTTACCGGTGGCAAAGGCGGCATAGGAAAGACCAGCACGTCAGTGAATCTTGCAATTTCACTGGCCCGAAAAGGACGGCGCGTTTTGTTATTGGATGCGGATCTTGGCCTGGCGAACGTTGATATCATGCTGGGTATTAAAGCCAAACGTAATATTTCTGATGTGTTAAACGGCCAGTGTGATTTGCGAGATATATTAGTCGATGGCCCCGCTGGAATTAAAATTATTCCGGCATCGTCAGGTGTAAAAGAAATGGCGATGCTGGGGGCGCGTCAACACGGTGGTTTAATCAATGCGTTCAGTCAGTTCAGTGATCAAATTGATGTACTGGTGATTGATACGGCCGCAGGCATTTCAGATACCGTCATCAGTTTTGTTCAGGCGGCGCAAGAAGTTTTGGTTGTGGTGTGTGATGAACCCGCCTCAATTACCGACGCCTACGCATTAATAAAATTACTGGCGTCCGATTACGGCGTTCATCGTTACCATATTCTGGCCAATCAAGTAAAAACAGCTGTTGAAGGCAAACAACTTTTTTTAAAACTGGATGCCGTAACCGATCGTTTTCTTGATGTCACACTGAATTACCTGGGCTCCATTCCCTATGACGAACATGTCAAAAAAGCCGTTAAACGACAAAAAGCGGTAACCGATGCCTATCCACGCAGTCTGGCGAGTGTGGCGTATAAGCAACTTGCCGATAAAGTAGATGAGTGGCCACTGCAAACCGTGCCACGTGGTCATCTTGAATTTTTTGCCGATCAGCTTGCACTGGCAAATATACATTCCTGATACGGCTTGAATTTTAGCTATAGTAATTAATCTATGTATAGTCAGGATCAATCACGTTCACTGCATCAGTTGGTTGAAGAGTACGCACCGTTGGTGACACGTATTGTGCATCATATGATGGTGCGCTTACCTGCGAGCGTCTGTGCAGATGATCTTTATCAGGCGGGTATAGAAGGTTTGCTTGATGCCGCGCAACGCTATGAAAGCGATAAAGGCGCCAGCTTTTCAACCTTTGCCAGCATACGAATTCGTGGCTCCATATTGGATGAGATGCGCCGTGGCGACTGGTGCCCACGCTCCGTGCATAAAAATACGCGCGATATCAGTCGTGCCATACGACGCGTTGAGGAGCGTACAGGGCGTGCTGCCAAAGACAAGGATATAGCGTCAGAGCTTGAGGTAACATTGGAACAGTACCGTTATATGCTTTCAGACATGCAAGGGAGTCAATTATTCAGCCTTGAAAATTATCTTGAACATCATGATGAGACAATCGATACAGACAGTGCGCATTTGGATCATGACAGAAACACCCCGTTGGATAAAATTGAACGACAATTTCTTTTGCAACGTTTAAAAGAGCTTATAACAACCTTGCCTGAAAAAGAAAAACTCGTCCTTTCCTTGTACTATGACGAAGAACTTAATCTGAAGGAAATTGGCGAAGTGTTGAACGTAAGCGAATCACGCATCAGCCAGATTCTAAGTCAGGCTGCGGCGAGAATCAGAGCAAAAATGCTTGATAGTTAGTTTTTTTATGCCATATAAATTCTGCATTTTAATTAATTGCCAAATGGACTGGCCAGCTAAGAATACAATACTAGACTTTAACAAATACCCCGTACCCATTTAACTTACAAGTACAGGTGGAGATTCGCTTGGACAAAAATATGAAAATTCTTATTGTTGATGATTTTTCAACAATGCGTCGGATAATTAAAAACCTATTACGTGATTTGGGTTTCACCAATACGATTGAAGCTGATGATGGGCAATCAGCATTGCCTCTTTTAAAGGCAGGCAGTATTGATTTTCTTATTACCGACTGGAACATGCCAGGCATGTCTGGCATAGATCTGCTTAAAACCGTGAGGGAAGATCCCAATATTAAACAAATACCAGTGTTAATGGTTACAGCTGAAGCAAAACGTGAGCAGATAATCGCTGCGGCGCAGGCAGGTGTAAATGGTTATGTGGTAAAACCATTCACGGCAACCGTATTAAAAGAGAAGATTGATAAAATTTTCGAACGTATTGAAGGGAGCTAAGGCATGTCAGAACCACTGAACACTCAGCTGAATCACATGGACTCCCCTGATCCTAATACTGAATTAATGTTTCATGCAAAATTACTCATGACAAAACTTGAGGCGGGTAGTCCGCATGAAGCATTTATGGCGTTAGATGAACTCAATAAAGCACGCGATAGAAGCTTGTATTATGAGTTGGGACGTTTAACTCGTCGCCTGCACGATGCTATCAGCAGTTTTCATATTGATATGAATATCAATACAGAAAATCAAAAGGAAATATCACGCATCGTTGACGCGTCAGATCGTTTGAATTACGTGATTAATCTGACTGAACAAGCAGCCAATAAAACCATGGACAAGGTTGAAGAAGCTGTGCCTACCGCAAACCTGATTCTGCAAACGGCAGAAAGTCTAAAGCCTGAATGGGATAAAGTATTAAAAGGTGAGATTGATCCAAAGAAATTTAGAGAATTACATCATCGTATGGGTCTGTTTATTGACGGTACAATTTTGGCGTCAAAAGGATTGAATAAAAGTCTGTCGGATATTTTGCTCGCACAGGACTACCAGGATCTCACGGGACAGGTTCTGAAGCGTGTAATCACCATGGTTCAGGAAATTGAACAAAGTTTGGTGGATATGGTGAGGATGGCTGCTTCAGTCGAGAAGCTCGCGGGAATTAAATCCAATGATAGACAGGTTGCGAGTTCAATTGTTGCTGAAGGGCCTGTAATAAACAAAGAAAAAAGAAATGATGTAGCGTCCGGGCAGGATGAAGTGGATGACCTGCTATCGAGTTTGGGATTTTAAGGAGCAATTTGGATGAGTTTCGATCCAGATGAAGAAATACTTAACGACTTCTTGATTGAAGCAGGTGAAATTCTTGAAAAGCTTTCTGAACAACTTGTTGATTTGGAACAGCGTCCTGACGATATAGAATTATTAAACGCTATTTTCCGTGGCTTTCATACGGTTAAAGGTGGCGCAGGATTTTTGCAATTAGACGCTTTGGTAGAACTTTGTCATGTCGCTGAAAATGTTTTCGATTTATTGCGAAATCGAAAACTCAGTGTTAACGCTGATTTGATGGATGTAGTGTTGAGAGCATTGGATGCAATCAATGTGATGTTCTCAAATGTAAAAGCCCGAAACCCAATAGAATTGGCCCCAGAAAGTTTAAAATCAGCCTTGCATCGTTTGGTTCAGTCAGGTAATGGTGAGCTTGTAAATAGTTCGGTTGATCATAGTCATACGACCGATAATAAAACAAAAACACCTGATGAAATTAGTGATGATCAAGTAAGCGAACTTTTATTGGCGCTTAAATCTGAATCTGAAGAAGGTGCTGATACAGCTTATGAAGAAAAT
>DAIRVL010000189.1:0-4334 GCA_036802845.1 Pseudomonadales bacterium
AAACGACATTGTGCGTATCTGGCAGGCCCGTGTCAGCGCCGACGCCTGCACCGCCGCGCCCGGTACGATTTTGTCTGCATCCAAACAAGGTATATCTGTCGCTACCGCGCAAGGGGTTTTAAATCTGGAATTACTGCAACTGGCTGGCGGTAAAGTGCTCACCTGCGAACAAGTACTCACATCAAAAAAAGATTTATTCCTGCCAGGCAAACAATTTGTGCACATTGCCTGATTTTTTAGCCGCCTTTGAATTGAAAAATCCATGACACCTGCCCGTGTAGTTGCTATTGAAATCCTCACCCCTCTTTTCAGCGGATCGCCGTCTGGAAACTTGAATGAACAGCTGGAAAACCGGCTACATTCTGTGACCACAAAAGACCAGGGGCTGGTCAAAGAATTGTGTTACGGGATATGTCGTCATTATCTGTATTTGCGCGCAATAGCGCGTTCCCTGATGCAAAAACCCTTAAAAACCAAGGATGGCGATATCGAACTTTTGATTCTTATGGGGCTGTATCAGCTGGAATTTTTACGCATTCCCGATCATGCCGCCATTAACGAAACGGTCGCCACGTGTACGGTGCTCAAAAAGCCTTGGGCCAAAGGGCTGATCAATGCGGTTCTGAGAAACTTCCTGCGCCAACGAGAACATGTACTCGCAACACTGAGCCAAAATATCGGTGTAAGCACCAGCCACCCCAGCTGGCTGGTAGAGACATTGCGCCAGGATTGGCCCGAACATTATCGGGCTATTCTTGCCGCCAACAATCAGCCCGCGCCACTGACACTGCGCATCAACACGCAAAAAATGTCCCGCAACGACTACCTGCACCTGCTTGATCAGGCACAGATCAACGCAAGCCCCTGCATATTTGCCCCTGAAGGGGTGCGACTTGAAAAACCCGTATCCATAGACGCCATTCCCGGTTTCTTTGACGGCGTGTGTTCCGTACAAGATGAATCCGCCCAACTTGCCGCCTCATTGTTACAACTTGAAGCGGGACAAAGGGTATTGGATGCCTGCGCAGCGCCGGGGGGTAAAACCTGTCATATGCTGGAACGGCAACCTTCATTGCAAACACTGGTGGCGCTGGACAAAAGTCAGGCACGACTGGACAAAGTCAGCGACAATCTCAAACGTCTGCAACTCCATGCCACGCTGGTTGTGGCCGATGCGGCAGACGCCGCAACGTGGTGGGATGGTCAACTCTTCGATCGCATTTTACTGGACGCACCTTGTTCAGCCACCGGTATTATCAGGCGTCACCCGGACATCAAATGGTTAAGAAACGCCGAGGATATTTCAATTCTCGCCGACCAACAGCTCCACTTACTGCAGCGCCTATGGTCAACGCTCAAACCCGAGGGTTTGCTGCTGTATGCCACCTGTTCGGTACTCAAACAAGAAAATGAAACCCTCATGATGCGTTTTCTACAGCAAGAACCCGGCGCGAAAGAACAAAAAATCTCAGCTCCATGGGGCTTGAGCACCGCTGTTGGGCGGCAGATTCTGCCAAAACCCGGTGAACACGATGGCTTTTACTACGCATGCCTGCGAAAATGCCCCTCTTAAATGGCGGTATTCATTAATCTGTTCGAAGCGTCTCTATGAAAATAATCATACTAGGTGCGGGCCAGGTAGGCGGCACGCTGGCACAAAACCTTGCCAGTGAAGCAAATGACATTACGGTGGTGGACACTGACAGTGAGCGACTCCACAATCTGCAGGATCGTCTGGATATCCGTACCGTAGTAGGCAAAGCCTCGTACCCTTATATTTTGCGTCAGGCCGGGGGCGAGGATGCCGACATGCTGATCGCGGTCACCAGCAGCGACGAAGTGAACATGATCGCCTGCCAAATAGCCTATACCCTGTTCCGCACCCCAACCAAAATTGCCCGTATACGAGCCACCGCCTACATTACACGTAATAGCTTGTTTAATAACGATGCCCTGCCTATTGACGTCATCATCAGTCCCGAGCAATTGGTCACCAACCACATCAAACGCCTGATCGAACATCCGGGCGCACTGCAGGTGGTTGATTTTGCGCAAGGAAAAGCTCAGCTGGTAGCGGTTAAAGCGATTCATGGCGGCCCCTTGGTCGGTCATGAAATCCGTTATTTGCGCCAGCACATGCCCTCGATTGATACCCGTGTGGCGGCTATTTTCCGCCGCGATCGCGCCATCATGCCTGAAGGTTCAACCATCATTGAGGCCGAGGATGAGGTGTTTTTTATCGCCGCCAAAAGCCACATTCGGGCGGTGATGAGCGAATTACAAAAACTCGAAAACAATTACAGCCGTATCATCATTGCCGGCGGCGGTAATATCGGTGAACGTCTCGCCGAGGCACTTGAAACCCGCTACCGCGTTAAAGTTATTGAACACAATCACAGTCGCTGTCGCCAACTATCACAGAATTTGCGTAACACGGTGGTGCTGCAAGGCATGGCCTCTGATCAGGATCTCCTGCTTGAAGAAAATATCGAACAGACGGATGTGTTTCTCGCTATTACCAACGACGACGAGGCCAACATCATGTCGTCGATGCTGGCCAAACGACTGGGGGCACGTAAAGTCATGGCCATTATCAACAACCCGGCCTATGTCGATTTGGTCCAGGGTGGAGACATTGACATTGCCATCTCCCCCCAACAGATCACCATTGGTAGCCTGCTCACCCACGTGCGTCGCGGTGACATGGTCAACGTTCACTCCTTACGTCGTGGTGCCGCTGAAGCCATTGAAGCCATTGCTCATGGCGATCAAAACTCATCCAAAGTTGTGGGTCGCGCCATTGGCGAAATTGATCTGCCAGAAGGCACGACCATTGGTGCCATTGTTCGCGGTGAAGAGGTACTGATAGCCCATGACAACATTGTCATTAAATCGGATGACCACGTGATTTTATTCCTCGTGGACAAACGCCGGATTCGCGATGTGGAACGGCTGTTCCAGGTCGGCATTACCTTTTTCTAACCGTCTCAGAGAAACCTGACCCAGCCCATGCATTTAATCGTAATTTTCAAAATTGTCGGCCTGCTCTTGATGCTGTTCAGTTTTGCCATGGTGCCACCGCTGTTGGTTTCTTTTATCTACGCCGATTCAGGACAGACGGCTTTTTTAAGCGCTTTTGTTCTCATCCTGTTGGCTGGACTGGGGCTCTGGTTGCCACTGCAGCAAAAAAAACAAACACTGCATACCCGTGATGGCTATATGGTTGCGGTGTTGTTCTGGACCATCCTCGCGCTGGCCGGCAGTTTGCCGCTGTATTTGGCTGATGTGCCTGACATGAGCTTTACCGATGCTTTTTTTGAGTCTATTTCCGGCCTGACCACCACCGGCACAACGGTGCTCACCGGCCTGGATACCTTGCCCAAATCGATTCTGTTTTATCGCCAACAACTGCAGTGGTTAGGCGGCATGGGTATTGTGGTACTCGCTGTGGCTGTGCTGCCTATGCTGGGTGTCGGTGGTATGCAGCTTTACCGCACCGAAGCGCAGGGTTCCATGAACAGCACCAAACTCACGCCACGCATCAAAGAAACGGCGCGTTCGCTTTGGTTCATCTACCTGGCCCTGACCTTGGCCTGCGGACTGTGTTACTGGCTCGCCGGCATGACTCTGTTCGATGCCATTGGCCACAGTTTCTCTACCCTGTCCACCGGGGGGTTTTCAAGCCACGATCAAAACATCGCTTATTTCAACAGCCCACTCATTGAAAGCATTTGTATGTTTTTCATGCTCACCTCCGCCATGAGTTTTGGCTTGCATTTTATGGCCGTGCGTCGGCGATCACTTCGCCACTATAGCCGCGATACTGAATTTCAGGTCATGCTGCTGGGAATTACCACCACCGCGTTCCTGGTATGCCTTGTCCTGTATGTGAGTGACACGTATTCGTCTTTGTCTACGCTCTTGCGTCATGGTCTGTTTCAAAGCATTTCGGCTGCCACCACAACCGGTTATGCCCTGACCAATTTCGCCAACTGGCCCGGGCTTTTACCCATGACACTGGTCATGATCAGCTTTATTGGCGCATCCTCCGGCTCAACCGGCGGTGGTATTAAAGTGATGCGCGCGCTCCTGCTTGTTCAACAAGCACGACGGGAAATTAGAAAACTGATCCATCCTCACGCCGTATTTCTAATAAAAGTCGGCGACCAAGCCGTGTCTGATCGTACCATTGCCACCGTCTGGGCTTTCGTCGGCGCCTATATGGCGCTATTTATTCTTTTGATGCTGGTCATCATGGCGGTCAGCCCGATCACTCTGGCTCAAAGCTTTTTTGCCGTCGCCTCAAGCATGAATAATCTGGGTTCGGGATTGGA
>DAIRVL010000190.1:0-4326 GCA_036802845.1 Pseudomonadales bacterium
AGCTTTAAAATACAGAACATCGCCATAAAAATGTTTTGATGGATAATACACATCCAGGGCTTTCAAATGCATGGCCTGAACATGCAGGTACCTTAATGAATAAGGAAGTTGAAAACCGAAGGCTATACACAAGTGCGTAAATAACTTTCTTCCTGTGCTCTGGATTTTTCCAATGCATAGAGTTGTGATTTTTGTCAAAAACGTAGACGCCGTATAACGCAAAGGTTTATTTTCGTTATTTAATTCATTGGTAAAAAATATTACACATCGTTCATAGAATGTTTGTTTGTCCAGTGTTTGATAGCCCCCTGGCGGATAACTATCAAACATCACCAGTTTGGCGACTTCTTCACCCTGGGTTTGTAATTGGCAGGCCATTTCAAAAGCCACCACACCGCCCATTGACCCGCCGAGTAAATAGTAAGGGCCGTGGGTTTGTATTTTTTTAATTGCTTTTACATATAAAGCCGCCATGTGTTTTATATCGGCAATGGGCTCACTTATACCATCGAGCCCGCGCGCCTGAATTCCATACACTGCTTTTGCACCTAATTGCTCAGCCAGCAATTTATAATTCAACACACCACCGCCCACCCCATGCACAAAAAATAACGGCGGGCCTGAAGTTTGATGCTGTGCAAGGGGTACAATAAAACGCTCTTCTGTTGCATTTTCAGTATGTTGTTTGAGAATTTCGTTAATAAATTCTTTAAATGAACTCAACAAAAACGCATCTAAGGGCACAGCAATAGCCGATGTTTTTTTAATGTCCGCCATTATCTGCACGGCAATTAATGAGTTACCACCCAAGTCAAAAAAACCCATGGCTTCGTCTACATAATTCAGGTGTAATCGTTTTTGCCATATCTGTTTTATTTGTTCGGCAAACTCAGCAGGAATCAGTACGGGTTTATCTTTGGTAGTTTCAACCGTTTTGTCTTGATATTCTTTGAACAAAATAGTTAGTGCGTTGTAATCGGTTTTGATATTTGAATTTAAGGGCATGCTGTTGATTTTTATAACGTGATTTACCCGCATATAATCGGGCAAACGTTGCTCACATTGCTCTAACACCACACTTGTAAGGTCTGCTTGTGACAAGAGTGACACCACAAAGGCCACCAGTGCCTGGTCGTGATCTTTAGCTACGATTACAGCGACATTTTCTATTTCATCACGTTCAAGAATAACGGATTCAATTTCGCCTAATTCGACACGAAAACCGTTTATTTTGATTTGTCTATCAACCCGGCCTGAAAAAATAAAGTGCCCTGATTCTTCGCGCACTGAGTCACCGGTTCGATAACAACTCAGCGTATTCGTTCTATCCCTGAAAAACTTAAGGTTCTGTTCTGCATTGGCACCCAGATAACCCTCGGCCACTTGATCACCCCCAATGACCAGCTCATCCTGTTCTATTTTAAAGGTCGTGCCCGGAAAGGGTGCGCCTAACGAAATTGCTTGTTTGGCATCGGTAATTTTTAATGCAGAAACCCACACAGTGGCTTCAGTAGGGCCATACATATTCCATAATTCAGTTGAATAATTTAGTAAACGATTTTTTAATTCCGCAGGAAAGGCTTCTCCGCCGCAAAGAATTTTATATTTTTTTGTGGGAGCCCAGCCTGCCAATAACAGATAACGATACCAACTCGGTGTACCTTGTAATATTGAAACCGCACTTGATTCGAGTAATGCGATGGTTTTTTTAGGCTTGCGCAACTCATCGGCCGTGGGTAAAAAAACAGTCGCACCGCTGCTCAGTGGCCAATAGATATCGGCAATGGACATATCAAAATGAAATGCCGCTTGCGCAAAAAGCACATCATCAGGGCTAATTCCAAGGACATCACGCATATTGCGCACAAGAACACTCAAAGAGTCGTGTTTTATTTTCACCCCTTTAGGCATTCCCGTTGAGCCTGAGGTAAAAATAACATAGGCCAGTGACTGCGCATCTGCTCCATCAAACACCACAGAGGAGTCACAGTGTGCGCTGCGACTGATCAACTCAGAATATGAAAATTGTTTTATTGTATTTACAGGCAAAAAATCGATATTGGTCACTGAAAATTTTACAGCCGACTGCGCAATAATAGTGTCTATTCTGCTTAAAGGCTGCTCAGTATTAATGGGTAAAAATGCGCACCCTATTTTATGAATGGCCAGAATTGTAACAATGTAGTCAACAGAGCGTGAAAAACAAACAGCAATTAATTCACCCTTGTTGACACCTTTATCAAGTAAATTAGCGGCCGCATGATTTGACATAAGATCGAGCCAGCCATAACTGTAATTCTCACCATTAGAAACTACGGCCACTTTATTGGGATATTTTTTAGCATGTTCTATTATTTGATGATAGGTTAACATTTTTAGAATTTCCTATGATTTCAATAATCTTACTGAGCCACGAATACCCCAGTCTTCAAAAAATAATTCAAGTCTATTGATACACAACACACCTTGATTTAAACGCATTACCTCAAAGAATCATTTTCACTTATTCAACCCGCTTCGCTTGCAATGAGATTTGCCAATCTTGCAGCGATTTTTTTATTAACACGACAATGCGTGGGCAAGGTGAGCAGCCGATTTGCAAAATTCGCCGCCACCAAATCAGTGCTTGTTTTTTGTTGTAAGTGTAATTCAGAAAAAAATTCAAAATCAAAAAGAGGTTTGCCGTACATAATAGATACCCCCAGCCCTTCTTCTTTGGCTCTTTTTAATACCCTGTCGCGAATATCTTTAGAAGGCAACAAAACAGGGTAACGCAACAAACGTGGATTTTTTGCCCCTGCTAATGCAGCCAAGTCAATAAAACTTGCAGGTGATAGTGCTTGTAAGGCGTCGTATATCGCCGATGTTTTATCATATAAACCCGACTGAACGCGTTTGTAATTTTCAACAAAAACTTCTATGCGTTCAGCATCCAGACGCGTCACCGTAAGCAACGCAGAAAACCGGGTTTCGCCCAGATGCAAAAAAGGTAAATTTGCCGGAATCCAGTAGATGTAAGGATTCAACAAAACATTGTAGGCCCAGACTTTCAATTGATAGGCCCACTGGTTAAAAGGCATCACCGGCAGTGCTGCAAACAATAAAGAGAGTTCCTCACACAATGTTGTATTCTGACTATACACAACACCACCACCCAAAATGCTAACCGGCTTGCCACGGCCAAAACTCATAATGGCGATATCGCCTATCATGGCCTTGTCACCGTTATGTCTCAGTTCACTATCTATATTTATGTTCATCGCCTGCGCATTATCTTCGATTAAAAAAATACCATGCGCTGCGGTAATCTGTTTTAAGGCGCTTAATCGTTCAGCAATACCCAAAAAATTTACGGCAATAAGGGCGACTGTTTCTGCAGAAATAGCCTCTTTTACCCGCGTTAGATCCATCCACGGCGTATCTGCTTGCAAATCAACCAGCACCGGTTTGGCCCCGGCATATAACACAGCGCTGACAAGATCGGGGCAGGCGTAAGCAGGCAACAAAACTTCGGGATGGGGGTTATGACTTTGTTTGGTACGCGCCTGCCTAACGATTGCCGACAAGGCCAGTGCAAGCGCAGCCGTGCCCGAATCGACAAAAAATGCCTGGCCGGGAAAAATTCCTTCGTAAGTTGTGGCTGATCGTGTGAACGATACCGGATTACCCACAGGGGCTAATTCATAACATTTCATCGTTTGGACGGGGTCCACACGGTCATTCGAGTGCCCGTAAAATATTTCAGCAGTGCATGGGCCATCGCCGTATTCACCTGGCAGAAAAAATAAATCAGCCTAATAAAGGTATGCTCACGCAGAAGCGGATCATAATGCGCCGCAAGTGCCACCATATAAAAGGCAAGCTGTGCTAAAAAAGTTAATTGAAACAAAAGGCCTGTATCAAGCAAAAGCAAATTAACGACAAACAGCAGCAGCATAAGCCAAGGTTCCAGCCAGCGCATCACTTTATGGCTCCAGATTTGAAACGAGAAAAAACCGAATTTCAGCGGATTAAGCACCTCGCGCTGACGAAGCAAGCCGGTTATACCGCGAATCACCGTTCTCACCTTGCGATCGTATTCTTTTTTTGCATCGGCCACATCTTTGTAATAACCATAAACATTAGGACTGGATACGGCTTTAAGCCCTAATTTGGCACAATTAAGCGCGGTATTAAAATCACTGGGGGAATAAATATCCCAGTTATAGTTGGCAACGTTTTTTCGGGCGGCAAAAAACGAACCGCTTAAACCAACAATGCTATTAACCTTTGATTCCAGCTGCCGTAACCACATTTCATAACGCACATACAGACCTTCTCCGGCGA
>DAIRVL010000191.1:0-4309 GCA_036802845.1 Pseudomonadales bacterium
CGCATTAATGACAGCAGCTTGTCTGCCTCAATCGGTTTAGTAATGTAATCATTCGCACCCGCCTCAATGCATTTTTGTCTGTCGTTTTTCATTGCTTTTGTGGTCAAGGCAATAATCGGGAGTTTGGCAAATTTTGGATTTTTACGAATCTCTGCCATCGCCTCATAGCCGTCCATTTCCGGCATCATAATATCCATCAATACCATGTCTTTATCGGGTGCTGCGTTGAGTGCATCAACCGCCTCACGACCATTCATGGCCACTTCTATATCAAATCCCTTTTCTTCAAGTACAACCGTCAGGGAATAGATATTGCGCATATCATCATCAACGACAAGTAATTTTTTGCCTTTAAATATATCGGCGCGGTGATCAATCGGCTCTAATATTTTTTGTTTTGCAATATCCTTATTACTGTTATCAAGCCAATTGAGGAAGAGTGAAGCTTCATTAAGCAAACGTTCAGAGGATTGTGGCGTTTTAAGAATAATGCGATCAGCATATTTGCGTAACTTGGCTTCTTCATTGCGCATCAAATCCTTGGCGGTATAAACAATCACCGGCACGGGTGCAATGCTGCTATCGGCATTAATTTTTTCGAGAAACGTGAATCCATTCATGTCTGGCAAATCAAGATCCAGAATCATGAAATCATAATTTTTATTTTTTAACGCAGCGATACCCTCTTCGCCGGTATACGCCGAGACAATCTCCAGATTTTTATTCTGAAACGTTGCCACAATATCTTGATGTGCAATTTTGTTATCTTCAATAATCAGAATGCAATTGAATTGTGCCTTCAGTGCCTGTTCAATCTTGCTGAATGAATCCGCAATTTTCTCACGACTGACCGGCTTTTTCAGAAACTCATAGGCACCCATGGCCATTGCCTTGTCGGAACTTTCGGAACCGGAAATAAAATGTACCGGAATGGTTTGGGTGTTTTTATGTTGACGCAAGCGCTCCATAACCTGAAAACCATCCAGATCCGGCAAACCCACATCCAGAATAATAGCCCCAGGTCGATGCGCAATTGCATAGGCAATTCCACTTTCTCCATCGTTACAAATATGGGTAGCAATGCCATGCTCTTGCGCCAGATCAGCCAAAAGACCCGCAAACTGGGTGTCATCTTCAATAATTAAAACTACTTTTTCATGCTGTGGATTGGCTGCTACTTTTTGTGGCTCTGAATATGAGTCTGAATTTTGAGTAATAGAGCCTTGCGGCGATGCAGAGACCACCGCTGGTTTTAAAGGGGAAGTATTTGATTCAAGGCTTGTCTGAGCACTTATATGATTATGGCTTTCTTTTGAGTTTTCCTGCGTTAACCTTTCGGCACCTTCTATAATCGCCACATCAGGAATAAACAAGGTAAAAGAAGAACCCTGTCCTGTTGCAGATTGCGTAATGCGCAAATCACCCTTTAATAATTTTGCCAATTGTCGCGAAATGGTTAAACCCAGCCCCGTGCCCCCATATTTACGGCTGGTTGTGCCGTCGGCCTGCTGAAAAGCTTCAAACACCAGTTGCTGTTTTTCTTTGGGGATGCCAATGCCGGTATCCCGTACCGTAAGCGCGATTGTTGTTGCAGGTGACAAGCCTGAGCCTTCAAGATGCATGTCAGGTGATGGACGTGCAATATCCAGATACACACCACCTTTTTCGGTAAATTTGAAGGAATTTGATAACAGGTTTTTTAATATCTGCTCCAGTCGCTGCCGATCGGTGATAATGGATTGTGGTAAATTATCCTGGATATTTATGCCAAACTCGATGTTTTTTGCTTTGGCCACATGTTCAAAATTTAATTGGATATTGCGCCGAATAATATCAATGGGCAGATCTTCAAGCACCAACTGCAATTTGCCTTCTTCTACCTTTGATAAGTCAAGAATATCATTAATAAGTGAAAGCAAGTCCGATCCTGCCGAATGAATCACCTCACAGTGCTCTATTTGTTTGGCATCCAGATTACCTTTTTTATTGCCTGCCAAATTATTGGACAGAATAAGAATACTGTTAAGTGGCGTACGTAATTCGTGTGACATGGTTGAAAGAAATTCTGACTTGTATTTGCTGCTGAGTTCCAGCGCTTCAGATTTTTCTTTTAATATATTCTGTGCTTTTTCCAGCGCCTGATTCTGCACACCCATTTCATACTTTTGCTTTTCAAGAATTTTGGCTTGCTCAGACAATTCTTCGTTGGTAACACGCAATTCTTCCTGCTGTGCCTGTAAATTTTCTTCCGACGCCCTGAGTGCTTTGGTCTGTTCTTCGAGCTCTTCGTTGCTGGCACGTAATTCTTCTTGCTGTCGCTCCATCGACTCGGCTTGTTTCTGCGTTTTATCGAGCATTTCGGCCAGTTTAACGCGTGACAACACCGAATTAATGGCAATACCAATGCTGTCCATAACCGATTGCAGAAACAGCATGGAAAATTCATCAATCGCTTCAACTGAACCCAGCTCAATAACCGCCATTAAATTACTTTCATACAAAATGGGTGTTAGCAGAACATTTCTGGGCGTAGCGCTACCCAAGCCTGAATGAATCGTCATATAGTTTTCGGGCAAATGGCTGATGCAAATTTGTTTTTTTTCCAAAGCCACTTGGCCCACCAGTGACTCACCTAATTTATAGTGATTCTGAATCCCTTTACGGTGGGTGAAGGCATAGCTGCCAATCAGTGACAGCAGACCTATTTCATTTTCATAAAAATAAATCGCACCGATCTGGCAGTGGGTCGTAGGCGTTACATAATCAAGAATGTTGCGACATAACTCATCGATATCCTGATCACCTCGCATGCGTTCGTTTAAATCAGCAATCTGTGATTGCAAGCGCTCTTTACGATGGTCTTCTTCAGTGCGACTTTTGAGTCGGTCGCGCATGGTGCTGATGGCACCGAGCAAATGCCCTGTTTCATCATTGGAGTCAATATTGATGATCGTATTCCATTCACCTTCGGCAATTTTATCGGCCACAACCACGGCATGATTCAAACCCCGTGTCAGCATGCGGGTGACATAAATACTGAAAACAACCAGCACCAGAATAATTACCAGTGACAACAGGGCACCCACACGCCATGCCGCACTGTTTTCATTTTTTACTTGATCGAGTCGATTAGAAAATGAATATTTTACCGTTTCACGCAGACTTTTTAATGCAACGTCTAACGCACTAAAGTTACTGTCTATTTGTGGTACCAGCTTTAACAAAACATCTGAGTCCATTGTGTCATGCATCATGCCATCGGCCACCTGGTTTGAGGCAGAAAAATAACTGTCCAACTCGTGTTGGATTTTATCAATCTGCTCGGCGTGTGACGGTGACAAACGGGCAATTTTTTTTAAATCACGACCAATTTTTTCATAGATCGTTTTGGCCGTTTCAAGCTCGCTCACTTCGCCGGTATCTACCGCCGCAGAAAAGGTCATTTTGAGCGTTGAAACAGCAATGGAGGTTTCGTTTACAATTTCAAAAACAGGAAAATCGTTTTCTTTAATTGAGGATAAATAGTTATCTGTAGAAGCAGATACCACATAATTTGCAACAAGATAGATAACAAAGCCCACAATGGAGACAAATGAAATCATCAATACTTTATTGCGTATCGTCCAGTTCTTAAACAAAGCAGAGTCCCTTACGTTTAATTTCACCCGGTGGCTGTTAACAGCCGTTAAATTATCGCGTTTCAATCTGGCAGGCTGTTGAAAAACGTTACGAGCGAAGCAAAGACAAGGCAAAAATGGGAGAAAACCCGCAGTTTACGCAGAGTAAATGAGAATTTTTAACCAATTTTTAATGCAGTATTTGCAAGCGTAGTAGTTTTTCATCAGCCCGCTGGCGATGGTCTGTATTTAAAAAGAGTAGATGATTTTGCTGTGACTGTTATGGGCATTTAATCACGCAACCTAAAATATAAAATTCCTGCTGCACGATTTGCACCGGCGTACATTTGCATCTATACCTAAAACTGCTATTAGAAACCGAATATGCAATAAAGCATCTTATTATGTATTTTTGTATTACTACCCTATTTGCAATACTAATAATGCTGTCATTTTCGCTTTGCTTATACTTGCGCTTTACTGACTTAATTTGGGTTAGCTCGTTATGAAAAAAAACGCCTATTATTTGAGTTTCTGTTGTACTGTCGCTTTATTAACAAGCGTGCATGCGCAGGCAGAAAGTCTTCCCGTCACCCTTAACGGCTTTGCGTCAGCGGGTTTTATTAGCGGTGACCTTGACCATGATTTTTACAGCGGCACCGACGTTATCAGCAAGTCGTCAACCTTTGGTG
>DAIRVL010000192.1:0-4291 GCA_036802845.1 Pseudomonadales bacterium
AGGATGCTGGGGTAAATTGGCCAATTGCTGTAGCAACGCAATACGATCCTGCCGCCCTTCGCCCAGCCCAAGGATGCCACCACAACAGACTTTCATGCCTGCAGTTCGCACGTTCTCCAAGGTATCGAGACGATCCTGATAACGACGCGTGGTGATTATGTGCTGGTAATACTCCGGCGACGTGTCCAGATTGTGGTTGTAATAATCGAGACCTGCCTCGGCTAATTGTCGCGCTTGATGCGCATCCAGCATACCAAGCGTCATGCAGGTTTCCATATTGAGCTCTTTAACCTGGCGCACCATTTCCAGCACATAGGGCATGTCCTTGGCTTGAGGGCTGCGCCAGGCGGCGCCCATACAAAAACGACTGGCACCCCTGGCTTGCGCTTCGCGGGCTTCGGCAACGACTTTTTCAATTTCCAGAAGTTTTTCTTTTTCCAGGCCGGTAGCGTAATGGCCACTCTGCGAACAATATTTGCAATCCTCCGGGCAGGCACCGGTTTTAATGCTCAACAGCGTGCTTATTTGTACGGCATTTGGATCGTGAAATTGACGATGCACACTGTGCGCAATAAACAGAAGATCGTTAAACGATTTGGAAAACAAGGCAGCCACTTCATCGCGCGTCCAGTCATGTCGAAGCGTTGTGGTGGATTCAAGCGGTTGAGTTTGCGCTGGAGTCATGGATAATCCCTTCTGCAATGAAAACTGGCATCATAAACATTGCCACCATTGTGTCAACTATAAAAATTAAAATGGTTTACATGTGTTCATATAATAGACTGGTTACACCTTTTCAAGCTAAAAAATGTCTGCTCTGCCTTGGAAGCACCCAAGGCCGTCTGCCTTTATGCGCCCCATGCACGGCCGACCTTCCTTATCTTGATCAATGCTGCCTTCGCTGCGCACTGCCTTTGAATGATTCGATCAATAACCCGCTGTGCGGGCACTGTCTACGCGAGCCTCCACAACAAGAGCGTACCCTTTGTTTATTCCGTTACGAAGCACCGATTGATCAAATGATAGGCCAACTAAAATTCAGGGGGCAGTTGAGTTACAGCCACGTACTAGGCACCTTGTTTGCGCAAAAACTTGGCAAGTACTATCAGGAAAATCCGCAACAACTTCCTGATGCCATCCTTACCGTTCCGCTGTCACGTAAACGTCTGGCAGAAAGAGGATTTAATCAGGCCCAACAGCTGGCACGCCCATTGTCACAACAATTAGCCTTGCCCATTTTGCACGGTGTTTGTGAACGGATTATAGAAACAGCACCTCAGCTTACCTTGCCTGCCAAAGTACGACACAAAAATTTGCACCGGGCTTTTCATATAAAGAAAACCCCCACGCTCCAAGGCAAAGAGCTACGCCACATTGCCTTGTTTGATGATGTCATCACCACAGGTGCTACATTAAAAGCCCTGACAAAAGAATTAAAACGCAGCGGTGTAGAACACATCACCCTATGGAGCATTGCGCGCACACCCTTGAAAACCTGAAGTCAGTTTTACTGAGAAAAACAGGACACGGTCAAAAATTTAAACCGTTTGCAGATGATTAATTGGCGTAGGAATTAATCAGGATCTGGAAAATTTCTTGATTTTTATCTGTCAGCCTATCAAGAACGAAACCCGCCAGATGCACATGATTTGACTCATTGAAATAGTGCCACACACAACGGGCATCAAATGCTGCGCTGTTCGCGCCTTTGATCTTAACAGGCAAAATCAGCGCAAAGGGATAAACAGTGTTTTCTTCAAGATTTTGAGAGGTCTGGAGCATTAAACCAGTTAAAGAAATATTGCCAATTGGACCAATACGCTCACCCGTGTTCCGATTGAATACTTTCAGAGAAACGCTGGGTGAATAACGTTTGGAGCGACTCGTATGAGCGCTGCCATGATCACTATTCAAAATATAAGGGTCTGTTTTTGTAAGAAGCATTACATCACTTATTGTTATCAGTAATTAGAACGAAAAAAACTTCTTAACTTTTAATCAGGTCTAACAGATAAAAATTAAGAAGTTTTCTCGATACCGTATAGTTTTTTGTTTTCTGGATAATTAAGCGTTTCTGTGTATTTTTTATTGTCATTATTAATTTACACAATTTATTTTTATTATCACTTAACTATTTTTTTTCACGGTGAATAAATATTTCAGCACGTGCTCTTTTAGGGATTTTATTATTGTTATTTACTTTCTCCACCTTTTATTATTTTTGTCTGGAGGAAGTTATCCTTTAAAGATGATTTTATAAGTGCAGGCACTGTGCCAAGTTTTATGAAAAGTAAAATTCAATGTTAAATCAATTTGTTACAACAAACAGGCGGATTTTATATTTTTTAACTATTGGGTATTGTTACCCTGTTTTTACTCACCCTGTTACCGAGCAGGGTAACAAGGTAACAGATTTGACTAATTAAAAGCGCTTACTCGTGCTTGCTGTCACCGTGTTACAATCACCGTGTTCAATGGCAAACCACAACACTATTTGCGTCAGGTAATACAAACATGAAAAAAGATAAAGCCAAAGTGACAGACGAAGAACTCAGCGACGAGGCCGTTAAACGTTTTCTCAATGAGCGGCCTGCAGATTCAACGCCAGAGGATTTTCATATTCTGTTAAAAGCCTATCGCGGCCTCAATCTGGAAAATTTTGCCCGATTTATCGAGTTTTTCAAAGCCGAAGGGCGTCAACTCAATACACCCAATACTATGGGGCAGACCTTGCTCAGCATTATCAAAACACATCAAGCATCAAAAGATTACTGCACGCTATTAATCAATCAGGGAGCAGAATAAAAGCGGCCAGAAATATCCGTTTTTATTTTGACCCCGGTCACTACAAACTGATATTTCTCAGCATGGTTTCAGCACCCACGCCATCAAAAAAATGCGGGTAGTGTTGCTGATAAGCCTCCACCAGTTTTTCGGGGGGAAAATCAGCAAAATGCCCGTACTCTTTTAAATATTCCATATGTTGCTGCCCTACCTTATCAAAAGGATGAAAAACTGAGTCATCCCTGCCGTTAAATTCCAAGGGTAATACGCCAAACTTTTCACACATTTCACGATTAAATGCAGGGGTTGCCTTAACCCATTTATCATCGATATAAATATCGGTATAACCGTGAAAAGCAAAAACATCGGTACGCATCATTTTAATCAAATTGTCTGACGCCAGGTGATTACGCACATCGGCAAAACCCAAACGTGCAGGAATGCCTTCGGCTCGGCATAACGCTGCCAACAAAATGGCTTTAGGCACACAGAAAGCTTTTTTCTCTGCCAGCACATGACTCGCTCTGAACGTTTCACCACTGAAACCAAAGGCATAAGGATCATAACGAACTTCATCACGCGCGGCATAATAAAGCCTGACCGCTTTTTCAAGAACTGTCGACGCGCCCGTCGTAATTTGAGCTGCACAGGCTCGGATATCAGGATGATCGGAATCAAGATAGGCTGTAGCCCGCAGGTAAACAGTTAAATCACCACTCAAAGCATTTAGACTTGCCATTATCATTTCATCCTTATGGTCTTGCGTATTATTATTTGTCATTTACCATACCAGAGTGATACGAGCAAACCAAGCAAGAAGGATTTAATGCTCGCTCAACAGGGTCCTCACCCAATAACAGTCAGGAAAGAACCGCCAAGGAAAGCCATTATGACCAGAACTGCATTAATTACCGGCGCGTCTGCAGGCATAGGCAAAGCCTTTGCCATCAAGTTTGCCCAGGAAGGCTGGAACCTTGTCATCACCGCACGAAGAGTAGAACAACTTCAGACCTTGGCCCAAACCTTGACTGAGCAATACAAAATCAAGGTCACAGTCATTGCTGCCGATCTTGCTGACGTAAATGCGCCGCAAAAAATATTTGATGAAATCACCCTCAAAGGACTCAGCGTAGATGCGCTTATTAATAACGCCGGTTATGGTGTGCCTGGTTATTACGTCAATACAAACTGGTCACAACAAAAAGATTTTATTCAGGTTCTTGTTACGGCAGTTGCCCATTTGTGCCATCTTTTTTTACCCGGAATGATTGCACGAGGCTACGGCAGAATTATCAACGTTGCATCGCTCAATGGTCTTTTGCCCTGTTCACCGGGCCAGAGTCTGTACGCCAGCGCCAAGACCTTTGTTGTCAGTTTGTCTCATACCCTGCAAGCAGAGGCCGGTGACTCTGGCGTTAATGTCTGCGCTCTGTGCCCAGGGCTGACTTATACTGAATTCCATGACGTGACCGGCACGCGTGATCTGGTCAATCGCATCCCGAAAAAC
>DAIRVL010000193.1:0-4260 GCA_036802845.1 Pseudomonadales bacterium
TTGCGCAAGGCAGAGATGCCGCCGTCAGTGAGTGACACAACAGTAAGCTTGTGTGCATTTGCGATGTCTACAGAGTTGTCGGTGGAGCCATTATCGATCAGAAAAATTTCGACATCATTTCGCTTTCCGGCTGCATTTTTTAAGTGGCGCAGTGTCTGCGCCAGAACATGGCCTTCATTCCGACAGGGAATGATCACGCTGTACAGCATTGTGCGCTTTCTCGGAGGATAAGGGGTGTTGTAACAGGAAGGCATGCCCCAAGCCCAGAAACAACCAAAAGAGTTTGTTGTTTAAGCCGGTCAAAAAGAACAAGAATAACGAAATAGTAAAGAGTGCAATGCCCACATGCATGATGAGATTCGCCTGGGAGAAACACTGTGCGTCAATGGCATAATGTCGCGCGCGATGAAATTGCACCAGCCCCATAAAAACCAGTACAAACAAGGGAATTAAACCCATAAGACCGGTTTCAGCCAATGTTTCCATGTAGGTGTTGTGCGCGCGCCGAAATAATTCCGGTTCCTCTTTGGATAACGAAAAAGCGGTGGCATAACCTGAGACGGAATATTTTTCCGGGAAGGAGCCCGGTCCGGCACCGAATACGGGATTTTGTTTAAACAGATTCAAACCGACCACCAAATACGATGCACGTCGGCCCAGTGAACGATCCTCGAAGGAAGACTTAAGACCCGATTTGATATTTACCAGCGACAGCATGCGATCACGGTAATCCTGGGGCAGAAGCGCCAGGGTCAGTGTGGCGAGTAAGCACAAGGTGATCACGCCAAGACCCAGTTGTGCGGTGTTGATAAAGCGCAGTTTGGCGCGGTAATGAAAAGCAAGTGCGCTAAATGCCAGCACGAGCACGACCAAACCTGAGCGCGATGAGGTTTTCACAAAGGCGACCATAAGCGCCACTAACACCAGGAACCACAGTATTCGCCATGCCGTGGTTTTTTCAAATAACACCAAATACAAAGTCAATGGCAGCACGGTGATTAACAGCAGTGCAAAATAATTGGGATCGGTCAGCAGACCAATAGCGCGCGTGTCACTGTTGCTCCCAGCTGAAATTAATGTCCAGATGGCGGTGATGGCCACGCTCAGAGCCAATACCCGCATCAGCCACACGAGTGATATACGATCGTGAAGCGCTAAGGTCAGGTAAAAAATACTGATCGCGGTGAGCAGTTGACGATTTGTTTTGAGTGAGAATTCTGTGAATCCATGCAATAAGGTGCTCACGAAAAAAGCCAGTATTAAAAAAACAATGGGCCACCACAGACGACTTTTGAGTCTATCCAGTGGAATTTCCCTGAGTAATAATTTCAAGGTAACGATAATCAGCAGGGCTGTACCGATTATTTTGGGGCCGGTTAAGAACTTGCTTCCGGCAAACAGGCTTTCGAAAGGGACCAATCCCGCGAGTGCTATCAGTCCCCATTCGGGATGTTTGTACAGCACATAAAGTCCAATCACACCCAGAGGAACAGCCGGTGCGATAAAATAAGCGTCGGTCGAGAGTATAAATGCGCTTACGGTAATGAGCAGGATGCCGATGAGTTGGTAGCTAAGCTGGCGAGTCATGAGGCAAGGTCCAGACCGTAGATATCATTTTCATACACGGACTGTTGCGCAAACAGATTGTAGTGCTCCTCGATGGTTTTAATGGCAGCGGCGCTCAACTGCGCCATTCGTTCGGGTGAAGACAACATAGCAGCGCAGCAATCCGCAAACGAACGAGGCTTGCGGTCGCCGATCAACAGACCATTCTCGCCATGTTTGATGATGACAGGCACCCCTCCCACGGCTGTTGAGACGACCACGGTTCCAGCGGCCATGGCTTCCAAGGCTGTCATGGGAGTGCCCTCTGTTACGGAGGTCATCAGCAGTACATCAATGGCAGGCAAAAGATGTTCGACATCCTCAACAAAACCCAGCATTACAAGATCGTCGTTAAGTTGGTAGCGCTGGATGCGATCAACAAGTACGGGTTTGAGCGGACCCTCGCCGGCAATCACACCAAAACAGCGGGGATTTTGTTGTTTAAGTTCGAAAAATGCGTCAACAAATAAAAGCGGATCTTTTTCAGCACTCAGGCGCCCGACATAAGCCACAATGGGTCGATCACAAGCGATGTTGAGTTGAGACGCCAGGTGCGCGCGGCATTCTTTGCGGTTCAGTCTCGTCTGCGGCAATAAGCCATTGGGCAGCACGATCAAGCATAATGGATCAACAGAAAACGCACGGTAAGTGTCTTTTATGGATTCGGACACCGCGATGATTTTATCTACGCCGCCCCAGCGGCAGAAAGCCTTATTGATGAGGTTATATATTTTTGATTTGACATTGCGTTCGGTAAAACCATGCTGGGTCACAATCACACGAGACCCGCTTATCCAGGAGTACAAACAGGCAACCACAATCTCTTTATACCCGTGAGCATGTAATATCAGTTGTGGGTGCTGCGTGTGAATTTGTCGTAGCGCCGAGAGTGCGCGTGACATGGAATTCGGGCATGAAATAAAAACAGCTTTGGAGCGTGTTACGTGTTGGGCAAATGTGCGCGTGTCTGTTGCGCCGGGGCTTAAACACAGCACAAGCGTATTAATGTTGGGCAGTGTTTGACAGAGGTTTGCCACCACACGCTCCGCACCGTAAAACCCCGAAGAGCTGATCAGATGGACCAAGGTAGGGCTTACTGAATGAGCCATTTCCATAACATCCGTGGCTTCAGGCTAAAGGGTGTTTTTTCTGAAGCAGGCGTCATGTCATCAAAAACGGCGATGACCGGGACGCCCAGGAGTTTTTCCAGTTCGTCGGCTCCTCTGATGTGCGAACGATTGAGTTCGGCAATAAGACCGACCGTAAAAGCAACAAGAATACTGGTAAGCAAGCCTAGCAGCAAAAGTAATAAGGGTTTGGGTGAGCTTGGCTCTAAAGGTATCTCCGCGTGACTCAGTACTCGAACACTGGCCAGATCATCGATTTTGGCGATGTTCTGTGAACGTTTTTCTTCATATTGCTGGCTGTATTTGAAATAGGCATCGTTTACGGCGCGCAGTTCGGTGAGTATTTCGGCTTCGAGTGAGGCTGCATGCTTAAGATCATCGTTGCGTTGTTGGTAGACTGCCAGGCGTTGATGTTTGTTCTCAATTAAGGCCTGTTGAACCTTGACCGCTTCACTTTTTTCCAGGATACGATTTTCGACCAGCACAATCAGGCGTTTCTTTTGCTCATTCAATTGACTGGTCAAGGTGGTGATGCGTGAACTATCACTTTTGAATGCAGAACGTGCTACAGCAAATTCTGCCTGCAAGCTGGATATACGGTTAACCTGCTCCTTCATTTCTGTATCAATCGTCGATTCTTTGGAACCTGCGCCGCCAAATGAAAAAGGAAAGGATACTTCGATCGCATTGGTTTGTTTGAGCGTAAGTAATTGTTCTTTTAAATAGTCGAGCCAGGCATTGGATTCGAGTAATTGATCCGTCAGCTTGCTCAATTCATTGGACTCCAGGTTGATGGCGTTCAGGTTAAGTGACAGCTCTTCTTGTGTTTGAGTGACCTTGTATTTTTTAAAAAGCGCTAACTTTTCTTGCTCAAGCGTATGCAGTCTTTCTTTGTAGAGATTCTTTTTCTGCAGAAAGAAATTGTCCGTGCCTTCGTTGAGAATCAGGTTCTGTCGTTTTAATAAATAACTGTCCATGAGTTTGTTAACAATAATGGTCGCGCGTGCCGGGTCGTCCGATTCATAGTTAACGGTGATCACATTCGAGCCAGGCAAGGCGACAATTTCGAGGTTTTCCAGTGTTTCCTTGGTGAGGGCGTTGATGGCCTCTTCATCTTCATTAATGGGTATATCGCTAAAAAAATTTATCAGGGGATTGATAATGTATCTGTGCAGGGGCGTACGTATCCAGGTGTCGATAAGACCTAAATCCTGTGTCAGCTTGCCCGTGCGGTATAATTCACCCATCGACTCTTTGATCAGCGGGATCGAACGTAAAATATTATTTTCTGTTTCGATATCCGTCAGTGATGCCGGGAAATAGCTGGCGCCGTCACCACCGACCATTTCACCGGAGAGTCCCCGCTCTATTTTTTTTGCCCAGACAACGATTTCGCCCGTGACGGTGTAATTGCCTCCAACCACCAGCGGCACAAGTAATGTGACAACGAGACACAGAAAAAACACCCGTTTCATTAAGCGCATTTGTGCGAAAGTAATGGTCAATATTTCACGTAAAGAAATTTCTT
>DAIRVL010000194.1:0-4203 GCA_036802845.1 Pseudomonadales bacterium
AAAAATGGATGCCGCGATCAACGAAGAGCACTGGGCCGTAGTGATTTCACTCAATACGGCCTTGCACCAGCATTTTGAACAACTACATTTTGACGTACAGCCTGCAACAATAAAGCAGGCCTGCAAAAATGAATTAATACAAATTTATCAAACCCATCAAAAACTCCTGCAAAAATGCAGCGATCTACAGAATTTAAACGGCCAGGCGCTCAGTTTATTACGCAAACAAAAAGCGGCCGATACGCTGTATCAACAAGTGCAAACGCACGGCTGAACCCTGTTTTGGATTTTTTATACAAAATTCAAGTGCACAACATGCGGGTAAAAGGCGAATGCTATTGTAATTTTTTGTAACTGAAAAATTCACAATGCATCATATAGCGTATTGGTTTTGCAAACATTTTTACGATTAAATTTTTCGTCAAAAATTGGGCAAGTGTCAAAATCTATTCTATAGTCAAATTCGCAGGCCAAATTATTGGCATATATCACAGTCGACTTCATGACGCAGCGCTGCTGAGCACGTCACCGATTGGACGCGGTGCAAGTTGACTGATACGTAACACATTAAGGAAGATTATGTTGGTTGCACAAAGCATAGTGATTATTGATGATTTATTGACACGTCAGCGCGATTTTGGCGTTATATCGAATTTTATTGGCGAATCGGTGCTTTTATTGACGAGCGAAAATTGGCGCCAGGTTTTGAGTCAAGAAAACGAAAACGAAAAAAATCTTTTATGCCTGTTTGTTGGCGAAGTTTCATTGCGTGGCAACAGTGCGGAACTGATAACACAGTTGCAAATACAGCACCCTGACCTTGCTTTGGTAACGATGGGTAATTACAGCCATGATTTGGCGTCTATGGGACAGCATACTGTTATTGCACAATTTGATGGTTTGCCAACTTACAGCCAATTAACCGACACCCTGCATCGGGCGCAGATATTTCAACATCAAAAGCGCCGTGTGAATGGATTTAATGAACGAAGAGAAACGACCTTGTTTCGTAGCCTGGTGGGTACGAGTCGTGGTGTGAGTCGTGTGCGTGAGTTAATGGCCCAAGTGGCCGATAAAGAAGTGAATGTGCTTATTACCGGCGAATCAGGCACGGGAAAAGAAGTGGTGGCACGTAATCTTCACTACCATTCCAATCGAAGGGACAAGCCTTTTGTACCGGTGAATTGCGGTGCGATTCCGCATGAATTGCTTGAGAGTGAATTATTTGGTCATGAAAAAGGCGCCTTCACCGGGGCCATCACCAGCCGTGCCGGACGTTTCGAAGTTGCACAGGGAGGCACACTGTTTCTCGATGAAATTGGTGATATGCCCTTTCATATGCAGGTTAAATTGTTGCGCGTATTACAAGAACGTTGTTATGAGCGTGTGGGCAGCACCAAATCCATTGAGGCGGATGTTCGTATTATTGCCGCGACACATAATGATCTTGAAAAAGCCATTTCAGAAGGCCGATTCCGTGAGGATCTGTATTACCGTTTAAATGTATTTCCTATCGAAATGCCTGCGTTACGTGAACGCACCGAAGATATTCCATTGCTGATAAATGATCTGATCAAAAAAATAGAAATGGAAAAACGCGGTTCAATTCGATTTAATTCCAGCGCCATTATGTCGCTGTGTCATCATGCCTGGCCGGGCAATGTACGTGAGCTGGCGAATCTGGTGGAACGTCTGGTGATAATGCATCCCTATGGTGTCGTTGGTGTGCAGGAATTACCGGCAAAATTCCGTCATATTGATGTGAAAGACGAAGAATTTTTTTCAATTCAGGAACACAACACGCTGCCGAACGTGAACGTGCAGCGCGTGGGCGAAAGAGCGAATGTTACCTTGCCGCATGACGATATTAATTTAAAGGAATATCTTGAAGACCTTGAAAGCAGTTTGATACGTCAGGCGCTGGATGATTGTGGTGGTGTTGTCGCGCGTGCGGCCGAGAAATTAAAAATTCGTCGTACCACACTGGTGGAAAAAATGCGCAAATACGGTATGCATAAAAAGGAAATGGGTGACAGTAACTTGACGTTTGCCCGAACGGGAATTTTTTAAGGCCTTGTATTTATAGAATAAATAACTTGGCCTTGAATTTGCAAAAGCATTGCATGACATACTCAATCAACCGCTGAATAGTAGTGTAAATGCAATGAGCTCACTTAAAAATTCCTGGTTAGGTAAGCATGATTTTTCTGATTCGGTACATACAGAACTTTCAGAAATTAATTCATTAAAATCAGAGGTCAGAATACTGAAAAAACGTATTCATGATTTGCAGGTTTTTCATGAACAAACGCTGGAAAATCAAGGTCAGCATGTACGGCGTTTTGAGCGTTTATTACAGCAGCTTCCCTGTGGCGTTATTACCCTTGATGAACGTGGCTGCATTGAAAATGTAAATGCCTACGCACGTAAACTGTTTACCGAAATCCGTTTGGGTGAAACGTGGTTGACGGTAATTCAGCGTGAATTCTCGCCGCGCGCGGATGACGGCCATGAAATATCCCTGCGTAATGGCAAACGCGTTACCGTGGACACGGCCTCGCTGGACGATGGTTCGGGGCAGATTGTGATTCTGCTTGATCTGACAGAAACACGTAATCTGCAAGAAAATCTCAATCGTCAAAAACGTTTGGTCGAAATGGGCAAAATGATGGCTTCTCTGGCACATCAAATTCGTACACCGCTGTCCACGGCCATGCTCTACAGTTCGCAGTTAATTGACCTGCCACATGAAAATACGCGAACACAGCATTTTGCCCGTAAATTAAAGGCTTCACTTGATTGCATCAATAAACAAATAAATGACATGCTGATTTATGTGCGTGGTGATGTTGAGCCTGATGAGTGTCTTGATATCGCACAGCTATTAAATGAACTTGATGCCTACTGTGCCGACAGTGTAGCGGCCAGTGCAGGTAGTTTGCATATTCAGGCACCCACTGAGCCCGTGTTAGTTCGATGTAACAAAACAGCCCTGATCGGTGCTTTGAGCAATCTGGTTCAGAATGCGCTGCAATCACAAACAGGCCCCGTCACCGTAGGCATACGCGCAGCGTTAGTCGATGCGAATAAATTACAGGTGCATGTGTTTGATAATGGCCCCGGTATTGACGCAAGTGTACGCGATAAAATATTTCAGCAATTTTTTACCACCAAAACGGTAGGCACGGGTTTGGGTTTGCCGATTGTAAAAACGATTATTCAGTCACATGGCGGGGATATTTTTCTGGATGAATCATTCACACGCAGTGGTTGCTGTTTTGTGATTGAGTTGCCTGTTCAAAGCGCGCATCTGCGTTAGGAGAAAGAAATATGACAAAAAAATCCTATACCATTCTTGTGGTCGAAGATGATTTTGAATTACGCAGTGCCTTGGTGGATATTCTGCTTATGGCCGGGTACAACTGTTTGCAGGCGGAAGACGGCCAGCAGGCTCTCATGCATATTGACCATGAAACGGTTGACATGGTGATTACCGATCATCATATGCCGGTCATGGACGGTGAAATGCTGTTGAAGCGTTTACAACATCTTTGCCCTGAGTTGCCTGTGCTGATGGTGACGGCCTACGGTTCGATTAACGGGGCTGTTGCTGCAATGCAAATGGGGGCGGTGGATTATTTGCCCAAACCCTTTGAAGCAAAAATGCTCATTGAAAAAGTACGCATGTTATTGCCTGATCCGAATTTGGCTATTTCACAGGATGTGGTTGCAGAAGATCCTTACACTAAACGAATTTTTGCATTGGCCAAACGCCTTGCCCAAAGTGATGCAACGGTGATGTTGTTGGGCGAAAGTGGCACCGGTAAAGAAGTTCTGGCGCATTATATTCACCGTAACTCGCCGCGCAAGGATAAACCTTTTGTTGCCATAAACTGTGCTGCCATACCTGAGACCATGCTGGAATCTCTGCTGTTTGGTTATGAAAAAGGCGCATTTACCGGCGCTTTTCAGGCCAGAAGTGGCAAGTTTGAACAAGCCAATGGTGGCACCTTGCTGCTTGATGAAATAAGCGAAATGGATGTGGGTTTGCAGGCCAAGTTGCTCCGTGTTTTGCAAGAGCGTGAAGTGGAACGTATTGGGGCTAAGGAAAGCATTGCGCTGAATGTACGTATTATTGCCACATCGAACCGCCGACTGGAAGATGAAGTGGCGCAGGGCCGTTTTCGCGAGGATTTATATTAC